>PPDG01000370.1 GCA_002899795.1 Desulfobacteraceae bacterium
CATCAATTCACCCAGGTTCTTAGCCATAAGGTAATTTGCGAAAACTACGATGTCGAGTTCTGTGCTGAGGCTTCCACCGTTAAGCGCGATTGCGTCAACAACTTTACCATCAACAACTTCACCTAGGAACACAGTTCCATCAACTTTTGCGACTTTCATTTTACTTCTCCTTTATAGGGTATGTTACAGTTGCTTGAAAAAGTCAAGCAACATCGTTAAGGTCAACATAAATGTACTTATAGCTAGCAATACCATAGCGATAGAAGCACATACATTGAAGACACTATTAGTATCAATACGTCTCATTTTACTGAATCTTATTTAGTTCGAGGTTCATGTCATGGAGCGTATCACTCAGGTCATCGACGTACTGCTCGATGCGAGCACGAGTAACCTTAATAAGATCAACGTCCTCTACAGCGTCAGCTAAGGTATTCATCTCATCGTTGAGAGCGTCTAGATCATCTTCTAGCTCCTCAATCTTTTGGTTCAGCCTAGCGTACTCTCGGCCAGACTTAAACTCATCCAGTTCTCTTTCTAACTCTTCAATCTGCTCTGATAGACTCATTTAGTAATCCTCTGATAAAAAGTGTTGTTTTCCAATTTCTAAAATACAATTATACAACAATTTCATATAATTGTCAAGAATTATTTTTAGCTGTTAAAGAACCTCGGTCAGGACACGGAAGGACTTAAATGTCCTATTTTCAGTTGTGATCTCAACTGGGATACCAACCAACTTCTCAACACGATCTACTTTAGCGTCGCACAATAGCTGAGAGATGTAGCGCATGATACAGTCCAACTCTTTACTTCGATCTTCCTCAGTCCATTTAGCGTAACTAGAGCACTCCATTCTAGCAGGATCCCAGGCACATTCTGAAGTACTAATCCCACATCCATCAAACGCAAAGTTTAAGTGAATACCAATACACATATCTTGGTAGCCACCCAGACCAAAGTAAGCAGTCTTAATCTTACCTAAATGCTTTTCCATCAAATGAATTCCTTATCTGCTTTTTTAGCATTGCATGGTCGGCACGCAACCACTAGGTTATTAATATCATACTTAGCCCCACCTTTAGCGAGAGGCTTAACATGGTCAAGTGTGGCCTGGTACTGGGGTTCAACATCTTCAGTAACTTTCTGAAGATCATCAGCTCCGCAGTAGTGGCACTTCAATGAACCTTCCATAGTCTCTAATGCAGTTAAGAACATCATCCTAAACGCAAGCCAGTTCTGCCATTCTTTTGGATATTGGTCTTTTAGTTTAACTGCGGCGGCATGACAATCTGCTCTGTCAGGCTCATACAGTATATTATGCTTTTTCATAACCTCTCACACCATTTGCAAAATTTGTAAGCTACATACACTACACAAAAGATACCAACAGGAATCCAGTAACTAATCAAAGTTACTTGGACAATACCGAACCCTAGAACAAAGAGTAATAACAGTACTAGGAAAAGGAATAACATTCTAATAAGTATAGGCATGTCAGCATCCCCCAGCATTTGTAAAATGTCTTTCATCATTCGGCCTCCTCAGCCCAGTACTCAGCAGCGTGCTCAATAGTCTCGCGACAACAGTCGCCCCAAGTTTGAATCATGCTCCAGCTACAATCTTCGTCCTCGACGGAGCAATCACAGTAGAAACCGTGCATACCCAACCAGCCTTCAGTAGCTTCGATAGCCAGCTCGTATGCCATCATGGATGCCTCTTCCTCGGAGTTAGCTTCAACTTCCTGCTCGTCCATTCCGAGATAACAACCGTAGTGTATAGTGTACTTCATATGATTACTCCCTCATTAATTTATAAACTATTATACCAATTATTTAGATAAATGTCAAGGGAAAAAATCCGGGCGGTCTAAGAATCATCAAGAGTACGAAAAATTGTTCTTGACATTTTTACTCCTCCTTGGTATAATTACTTATAAACAATTAGGGGAGACTAAATGAATTTTAAAAGTATTCTATTTGCTACATTCTTAACTGGGGCTATCGGTGGGGCATACTTAGACCACATGACTCCAGTACCAGTACCTATGGATGAAAAGGACGCTAAGATCAAGAGATACGAAAAGATCTTAGCCCAGGCTTTAGGTGAAGTGCCTGCTCATGTATTTAGCACTCCAGTAACAGTAACCGCATATTCAGCCAGGGCAGAGGAAACTAACTCCGAGCCTTGGTATACAGCAGACATGACCTTATCAAGAGTTGGAATCCTAGCTGTTAGCCGCGACATTCTAGATGAACTTGGAATTGAATACGGGGATACAGTGATCTTAGGGGAGTACGGAACTTTCAAAGTCCACGACACTATGAACAAGCGTTTCCACAGACGAGTTGATATTCTAATGGGAAACAAGAAAGCTGCTGAATTGTTCGGAATTAAGAAAAAGATCAAACTAACCTGGTTCAGTAAAGGGGAATACTTATGATTGATGCTTGGTATGTAGTCGAAGAAGATTCTACCCTCACTGAAATTGAGCCTGACATGGCTAGTGAGATCATCGCAATAGATATGCTAAAGTACTACGAAGTTGATTACTACATCGCGGCTTATATAGACTTTGAAGGGTATCCACGAATTATCAGAGACGTTCCTGGTCTGGAAGGAGAAATGGTATGACTTATAACTATGCAGTAGACAATCCGAACTTCTCTATAATCGTACCCGCTGGTTGCAATGCCAAGTGTGAGTTCTGCTTCTGGAAACAGCCAAAAGACTCCTTGGTAGGTATAAAGTACTTAAAACGTCTAGACATGGTGCTTAGAGAACTCCCTAGTCAGTTTACTCAGTGCAGTATTACTGGGGGAGAGCCAACTACTTGTGGTCTGCTTAGGGAGATCTTAACACTTGTCCGTCTGCGTTTTGATAAAGTAGTTATGTCTAGTAATGGATATAATATCCAGAACTGGATGTTTGACTACATTGACCACTTGAACATCAGCCGTCACGACTATCAAGACGCCCGCAACGAACGCGTCTTTGGTACTGACACAGTTCCTAATATGTACAAATTGGGAGACATTTGTGAAAGAGCTAATGAGCACGGGGTTGACGTTACCATCAACACTGTATTAGCTCCAGAATTTGACGACTACAGCTTCATTGATAAAATGGTAGAATTTACTAAAGTAGTTGGGGCTAATGCTATTTGCTTCCGTAAAGAGCACAGCGACATTGAGCCTATGCCAGTAGAAGACTACATCCACAACAAAGTCACATACGAGCATAGCTGTGGAGTATGCAAAGTAAAAGAACGCTTGATGAAGGGAGTTAAAACGACCTGGCGCTACAGCGTACTGGAGCCTAGCCAAGAACTAGGTGCGATCTATGAATTAGTCTTCCACGCTAATGGGAAGCTAACTCTAGACTGGGAAGCTGATACTAGCCTGGAAGAGCATCTTGCTAATAACATATCCGATGATGAGGATTACTTCGACGAAGATCTGACCGAAGAGGAAGAGGCTATTATGGCGGAAGAAGTTGCTAGATTGGGAAGAGAGATTTTCAAAGTAGAAATTGGTGGAAGCAACGATCACGTTAGCCGTCCTTTAGGTTGTGGCGGGCTTATATCGCGAGGGTGCTGAATTTAAGTCTTGACTTTTTAACTGTGGCTTGTTATAATAATCTATAAACAATCACGGAGGAGAAAAAATTATGGATAAATTCGAGTTTAACGTACATCTTGAGAAGCCTGCTCGTAAGTCTGGTGGGGACAAGTACTCCACTGTCGGTGCGGCTATGCCTTTCAACGTATACGTTCCGCAGGTAGTTTCACGCGCTAAGGACGGGCATCCGGCTGAAGTTCTGAAAATTACTATTGAGGTGGAATAATGTATTGGGCTATGTTTAATTCAGGCGCGGCGGGGTTCAATCTCTGTGCCGTACTCCACTTCAGTACCACCGGCCAAGCGGGTATGGCTACTTATCACGGAGTACTAACAGTACTTAGCCTAATTTTAGCCATTGCTATGGCAAGGGGAGAAATTTAATGGATTTTAAATGTAAAGCATGTGACGTAATCAGTAGTGACGAAGCCTGGGATGACAAAACTAATGAGATGTACCCACCCCAGGAAGGTGATGACTCGGAATGCGAGCCTATCGCTGATGCTTGCAAAAATGACGAAATGTCAATTTACGGCTTCGCTTGCCCTAACTGTGGTATTCTCGATGGTGAGCCTACCTATGTGGAGAAGTTCTAGTGAAGCATATTAAACTCTGTAAAGACTGCAAGCACTCTATCAATAAATTTGGTATGAGTAGCTTCATGCTCTGTAAACTATCTATTAAAGATATTAATATCTGCGATGGTGAAATAGAGTATCATAGCTGTGCATATAACCGCTTTGACAGCCCCATTCTTGCTCGCATTACCGGCTCTTGTGGTAAGCGTGGCCGATTCTTTGAACCCAAAAATAACTCTTGACAAAACAACTGAAAAAGGTTATAATAATCTATAAACAATGAGGGAAGGGTAAAACTGTGACCTCATAAGAGGAAAAGGGTATATCAATTAGGCATTGCTAAAGACAGGATAACAGGAGATAACGCACACTGGCGCTCCTTTAGAACCATGCTAACATTGCCCCCAAATGACAGTTAAATTTTACTTTTCATCTCACAGGAGCACAAATGTCAGACTATCCTTTAGTTTTAGTTCCAGCCTACGGTCGCAAATATAACACAGTCCAGGATGCTGTGCAAGATTACCTGGCTGGCAAAGACTTCAAACTGCTCCACACTGGACAGTACTGCTCTTGTCGTGACTTTCAAAACATTAAAGTATCTCTGTACTTCGGTAATGGGCTTTATGAGCCTATTACCGCTAGAGATTGGGAAGGGTAAATCTGCTAGTATTAGAGAAGTTCAGGAACCTATGGGGCGTTCTAGTGTCGGAAAACGAACTTAGGAATTAAATGGCAAAGAGCAATAGGATCGCGACCTATCACACTTAGCCAGCTACGGGTGACTTCGCAAGAGTCTCCTGAGCTTCTCTAATCCTAGCAACGAGGAGAAACATGAGACAGATATTTATACACATGGCAGCTTTTGGAGTAGTTGGAGGCGTTCTGGCTTTCAATGATATTATGTTCTACAACTGGTCATATTGGGCTATTATCCTATCTATGCTAGTGGTACAACTTAATGCGGGAATGGATTAAACATCTAACAGGAGAATTTAATGTCTATACAAAGTACTATCGCAGGAACTGCTGGAGTTGGTGCTGGAATTGCCTTTGTTGTTGCCATTCTATGTATTTTACCGGCTCTGTTTCTATGGTCAATCAATTCTTTGGCCGAGCTTGGTGGATTGGCGTTCTATGTCGATCATACTCTCTGGAACTACTGGGTATCCCTAGTTTTTCTTGCTTGTATCCGAGGTGGTAAATAATAACATCTAACAAGGGTTCGTCCCTAGGAGATCTAAATGTTGAAAGAAAAAGTAAAGTACGCAAAGCGTTTCATGAACAAAGACCACGATTACGAGTTCAGCAAGGCTCGTCATCAAGTGCGCGACTTCGGCGCGACATTGATGACACTCCCTGAACTTGAGGCGGGTGTGCGGCGTGCTACTAAGCGTGCTCGTAAGTCCACTGGCGAGAAGCACGAAATGTATGTAGCCCAGATCAAGGCATACGAGGCTCGTGTGATGTGGTACTCGAAATGAAAATGCTGGTAAAGTTCGAGTCCGACTGGGCTGATGAATTTAGCGTGTATGCGTTTAAGATCTTCGAACCTCAAGAATGGCGTGATTCTGTGCGACAGTTCAAAAACTCAGAACCAGGAATGCGTTATTGGAATTTTGGCTCTAACGAAGGTTTTGAAATCGAGGACAGGGACGACTGGCTTAGCAATTACGAGGCCATTCCAATCACTGATCTTGAGTATGATTCCTATAAACAAGCGTTTGGCGTGGGATGGCGTAATTATGTAGAATTTGGTAACTTTCCCGATCTTGAAGAGATTAATGAGGGGTACGACGAATGAAGATAGTTAAAAGCCTGGTGGATTTGCCAGAGTTGCCAGAGAGTGACTCTCATAAATGTACTGTTGAGCTTGAGATTGACATGGAGTATGTAAGTGTAAATGTCGAAGCTCTCAGTGAAGAAGTGGAATATCTTTATGCAGAAGATTTGCGAATCATTGCAGACCATCTAGATGAGTTGAAAAATAAGTCTTGACTTTATTTCTCCCTCGTTGTATAATAATCTATAAACAATGAGGGAGAAATAAAAATGACAGTAAAAGAATTGAAAGCGTTAGTAGATGTAGCCATAGCCTGGGGTATGGAAGACGCTCCAATACTGATAAATGATGGTAGAGATGGTGAGTCTCAGTGGCTTAAGGTTACTATTGTTGCAGATCGTAAAGAGGATAAAACTCCAATCCTAAGAGTGGTGCAATGAAATACTTTAAAGTAAAGTTCTACGACAGCGACCATGGGGGTATGAGGACTGAGTTAACTAAAGTAATTAACTTTAGAGGTACTTGGGAAGAAGTAGTTGCCCTTATTGAAGGTACACTATCTCCGTGGGGTTTCTATTACAAGGTCAATGATATTCCTTGCCACGGTAGCGCAGTTGTCCAAGAGGTTAACGAAAACATATACAAAACTGAAATAGAGCTTGAGATGGTGCAAGCTAAACTCGATCAACTTTACTGGGAGCTAGGGCGAAAATGGTAGATAGAAAAATAACTGAAAGATTTATTGACTATGCCAGAGGAACTTGCGCTTCTAATAGTGAGATATGTAGCACATTAGAAATTGAGGACGAGGATTCTATTGACTGGGGAATGGTTGATGAGGAACTCTTCCGCTGTGAGGGATGTTACTGGTGGTGCGAGATTCATGAGATGGATGACAATGGCGACTGCCAGGACTGCTCTACTATTGTTGAGTGTCAGACCTGCTACGGAATGTTTGAGTCGAATGATATGATCGGAGAACTTTGTCAGGATTGCTACGACGAGGCTGATTGAAAAAAGTTCTTGACAAAACAGCTGAAAAAGGTTATAATAGTTTATAAAGAATTGGGGACAATGAAACGCTCATGTAGCAAAAGTAATTGGTCTCAATAACGCCCCCATAAGCATGGGTCAAATGCTGGAGTCCGGTATCCTAAAAACCGGACGTTATGATGCGTCGTGATCGCATCCGGTGCTTACCTAGGGTACACTACCGGCTGGTATCATATCCGGCGAAACTGAATCCTACGCGAAGGCGGGCAATTCGAAAAGGCTCGAAGAACGCAGGCACTGTCCATGTCTGGCTGACTCGTGGTAGGCATACTGCATCAGAAAAGAACCTTGGCAGGTTCAAGGACAAAATTTAAAGGGGGAATTTCGGCATACCTTGTTAGCCCTTACTATGGATAGGTACTCATAGAGAAGCCTATGACGTTAAACCGAACTAAGCGATGCTTTCCGTAAGATCTCCTTACGAGAAGTCCCACCGTCAGGACTGGACTTTCAAAACATGTGGACTGACCGAGTAGTTTCTCCTCCAAGTTTTCTACTCGAACCGCCCGTAGGATTTATTCCTAAACTGTGGCGGTGGCTGTACTCACTACCTTTTAATGAGTGAGCGTTATGGGCAATATCGTCAAACTAGCCTGGGGTGCGAACTGAAACTTCCCCGACCTTGCAACTAGCTTGGCCTAAACACACGACAGTAGGATGGACACCCTTAAACGTCTAGCAGTCCTCAACCGAGCTTCTCGCCTTAATAGTAGGAGTGAAAAACGTCGAGGAGAGCACAGGAAACTCTTAAACCTGGGTGAAATGCCTCTGACTTACGTAGTCGGGGGCATTTCTGCATTTAACTCTTGACATTTTTCCTCAATCTTGATATAATGGACTATAAACGAATGGGAGAGAATAAAAATGAAAAGAACTGTAGCTGATCTCATTAAAGAAATGTTTGCCAACACCAATATTCTATGGTGTAAAGATTGTGGCCATGAGTGGCAAGATGTTGCTTCAGAGTGTGAAGAAGGCACTCTAGTGTGCCACTGGTGCGGTAGCGAGTCTGTAGAGAACCTATCTAAAGAGTAAAATTGAGGTGTATAATGTCTTACAAAATCAATCTACATGCCCACTCTAGGTACAGTGACGGGTGTAATACCATCAGAGAAATGGCAATACAGAGCCAGGACTTAGGATTCTCTGCGTGCGTTATCACTGACCATGTGTATCGCAAAGAGGAGGGTGCTCCTAACTCTTGGGGTATGGATATGATTAAACTCACCGCTGCGTGCAAAGAGGCTCAAACTGTTTCTAACTCTTTACGGTATCCTGTGATCATAGGCGGAGAATTCACTATTGGGTACGGTGAAGAAATCCTAGTGTATGGACTAGAGGCAGTTAAAGAGCTTATGTGTAGGCGAGATCGTAAGTATGAGATAGACTATGATGATCTACGGGATGTACGTAGGATGTTTAACTGTGCCGCTATCATAGCACATCCAATACATCCTAGCGCATTCATCTATGAAGATGCAGTTGACGGGTTCGAACTTTATAACGGAGGCACTCCTATGTTTAACGATCGACCTATCCCTAGACACTTCTCCCATTTAACCCCTTGGGGCAACTCCGACGCTCATTTTGATTATGGGCTGAGTAATGGTTGGAATGTAGTCCCTATTGATGTAAAATGTGAGTATGATCTGATCGACCTAATCAAAAACCATGCTCCTAGTCTGATACACGTTACAAGTGCCAGAACTCTGGGAGACCTAATGATGGAGGCAACTGCATGATCTATTTCTACTACGATTCTTACCCTATTATCCCTGAACCCTGCTTCTACTGGTCACCAGATAGGCGTAGAGGCCAGCGTAGAGCTAATGAGAAGACTCATCGGTTTTGGGCCAGGAATCCTCAGTTGTCCTGCACTAGACGAGGCTCTATTGGCTCGTCTAGAGCGGGGTCTCAACGACCTACACTCATTCGCAAGCGTTGCATTGGCGAACTAAAGGAGGACATTGTATGAGAATAATTGAGGGATTATTGGTAATTGGGCTATCCTGCTGGCTTATCTTTCTAACTTTAACCAATCTGGGAGCATTTAGGTAATGAATGACGCTAACGACAAGAAATTTCAGGAAATTAACGACCGTATCGACCTAATGGAG
>PPDG01000479.1 GCA_002899795.1 Desulfobacteraceae bacterium
CGGCGCAAGCGCCTGCGCTGCGCGTGGCACGCCCATCCTCTTCGCGCTCTCTGCGCTCCGCTCAGTAACGCAAGCGGGTTCCCAGTTTCGTGGTCTCGCGACAGCAATTCATGAAACATCCGGGCTAGAGTTTCAACCTGGAGCAGGTTAGTAGTGACGTCTCTGACTGGTAAGACATGTTTAAGGCTGCAGCATAATGACCGGGCCAAGATATGGTGGATTTTCTGAAGTCCTCTCCCTACGCAGCGATGCTATCGAATTTCGTGTTGCCAGGGATTTTTTACTAGACCGACAGGGGTCATCCATTATTGACTTAAATCGAGGCTGAAAGTTTATTCCACAGATAGAATTAGGGCATGTAGGACCGGCTTTGAGCCGCGACGGGGATGCCCAAGCCACTTTGAGCAAAAACCCATAGAGATCTGATTCCATCCATCTTTAAGGAGGCGAAAATCCATGTCTCTCTTTCTGAAAAAGAGTTCGAAGAAGGTCGGTCAGGCACCAGGAACTGTTGTTTTTGTGGGGGAAAAAAAAGTAGAGGAGATTAGGATCACACTTATTGATTACGATGAGAATCAATATGCGGAAAGAGAAATCAAGAACATTGAAGACTGTTTTCCCTACAAGGATACTCCATCTATTTCTTGGATCAACATAGATGGTGTTCATCAAGTCGACGTTATCGAAAAGCTCGGGGCTCATTTTGTTCTTCATCCTTTGCTTCAAGAAGATGTTGTGAACACTCATCAAAGGCCAAAATTTGATGAGTTTGACGATCATCTGTTTATTGTCTTGAGGATGTTTTTTTTTAATGAAGAGGAGAATGAGCTGGAGGGAGAACAAATTAGTTTAATTGTTGGAGCCAATTTCGTCATCTCCTTTCAGGAGAGACAAGGAGATGTTTTCGAGCAAGTCAGGGAAAGGTTGAGAAACGGTAAAGGCCGAATTAGAAAGAAAGGTAGCGATTATCTTGCCTATGCCCTGATTGATGCCATCGTGGATAGCTATTACACAATCCTGGAGGGACTTGGAGAACACATCGAATCATTGCAAGAAGAGTTGGTGTCTGAGCCCAAGCAAGAAGACCTGCAAATCATCCAGCACCTAAAAAGGGACATGCTTTTTTTCCGCAAGTCGGTTTGGCCTTTACGTGAAGTAATAGGCGGTTTGGCAAGGAGTGAGTCGCATTTGATTAAAGAAGACGTTTTCGTTTATGTAAGGGATGTATATGATCATGTAATTCAAGCAATTGATACCATAGAAACCTTTAGAGACATGCTATCCGCCATGCTGGATATCTATTTATCAAGTGTAGGGAATAGAATGAATCAAGTTATGAAAGTATTAACAATTATTGCAACTATATTTATTCCCATGACCTTCCTTGCCGGCATTTACGGAATGAATTTCAAGTATATGCCGGAGCTGGAATGGAGGTATGCTTATTTAGTTTTCTGGATTGTCGTGTCAGTGGTTTTGATCGCCATGATAGCCTATTTTAAAAGAAAGAAATGGTTCTAGCGAATACTGTCTTGAGACGATTCCAAATCGACAGGATCAGGTGCAAAGAATGTTATGTTTTCTGGGGACCTGAGAGCACAGTGATAGCCAAGGTAGAGGAAGGAAAAACCTCATGTCGTCAGATTTAGCCAAAATGATTGTCGTTGGTGTGGATGGTTCCGAAAATGCACTGAAGGCCCTAGACTACTTAGGGCTGATGTACGGAGCCAAGTCTAGTCTGGAGATCGTTCTCCTTCATGTATTGCCTACTTTGCCCCAGATCCTCGTTGCTGATGCTAACCGTCAGACGAAGCTAAGACTGCTTAACGTCGAAAAGAAGAGTATCCAGGTGGCTGAGCGCATTCTCTCTGAGGCAAAGGACGTCCTCCGCAAAAAAGGGTTCGAGGAGGAACAAATTAGGTCATTGCATCGGAAAAAGCAGAGTGGCATAGCCTTGGACATATGCAACTTGGCAGCGGACAAAAGAGCTGACAGTGTGCTCATCAGTGCGAAAGGTAGAAGTAGACTGGAGGCCTTTTTTGCCGGAGCAGTGGCGAACAAGATTCTGGAGTACTGCCGTGTGTGTCCGGTATGGGTAGTGGAAGGTGGAGTTAAGTCAAAACGGGTGCTCATTGCCATGGACGGTTCGGAGAATGCACTCAGGGCAGTGGATCATGCCGGGTTCATGCTTTCAGGAACCGACTGTCAGGTGACTCTTTTTCATTCCAAGCGGCACTTGAGACGCTTCGTCCCGCAGGAGGTAATCGAGGCTGCTCCGGAGCTCGAAGAGCTCTGGAGGAACAAAGCTGGAGAGCAGATAGGTCCGCAGATGAAAAAGGCAAAAGAAATGCTTCTTGAGGCCGGATTACGCGAGGATCAGATAACCACCAAGGTGGTGGATGGAAGCCGGAGTGCGGCAAGTGATATCGTCGAAGAGGCCCGGGGCGCAGGCTGTGGAACCGTAGTTCTCGGGAGGCGGGGCCGCTCAGGGGTGAAAGAGTTTTTTATGGGCAGTATTACAAGCAAGGTCCTGCAGGACTGTGCCGGGATGGCAGTTTGGGTTGTGCATTAGCGGATCTGTACAACGGAAGAATTGTGCGGGTGGCAAATAGCTTTATCTTTAAAGAGCCGGTGTTCAACTATACCAGTGACTTTCCTTTTGTGTGGGATGAGATTGTTCTGCCGGTGAAGTATGGAAGTGATATGCAAGTTGCGAGAGACGTATTGCAGCGCCTTGTCAAGGGCGTGGTGAGAGAGTATGCGATCTATGCGCAGAAGGCATGGGAAAAGATTATAGACAAATATATGATTGAAGCTGCAAAGGAAGAACCGGCAATAACTATCACTGCCAACGAAAATTAGGTGGAATTCACTATTCGATTTGTGGTTGATCATAAAGAACGGCGTGCTATTAAAAATAGAATCTTCAGCTCCTGACCCAAGCCCCAGCCTTTGATGTAAGGCTGGCAAAAGAGGTCTAATGCGTCCCTTGCTTCCGCAAAGCCACGTAGTCTTACGTATCATCGTGATCCTTGCCATCGCCGGAGGAGTACATCTCCTGGTGCGGCTCGTTCGTCGACTGGGCCAGCGGGTTATGGCCTCTCGGGTGAGCACCACGTTTTCTAAGGCCAGAACCGTTACTAGCCTGTCCGTGAGCATCGTCGTATTTGCCATGTACTTCATCGCCGTGGGGCTGGTGCTGAAGGAATTCGGCATATCACTCACCGCCTACCTTGCAAGTGCATCTATTATTGGTCTTGCTGTAGGTTTCGGTTCCCAGGGACTGGTCCAGGATGTGGTGACCGGACTCACGGTCATTTTCTCCGATCTCTGCGACGTGGGTGATATGGTGGAGATTGCGGGTCAAACGGGCATTGTGCAGAAGGTAGGAATCCGCTTTACCGTGCTGACCAATTTCATGGGAGCTGAGGTGTTTATCCCCAATAGAACTATTACAAACGTGGTCAGGTACGAGCGTGGTTATGTCCGCGCCATTGCGGATATCAATCTTCTTGGTGACAGCGTCAAAGTAAAACAGATCGAGGATCGAGTCCGCTCCATTGTCGAGGCCACCTATGAGCAGTTTCCGGGCATTCTCATAACTCCTCCAACAATTGAGGGGAGGTTTAAGACCAGCTCTGGCAAGGAATTCCTCCGGGTGAAATTTCGCATCTGGCCCGGGCAGGGTGGCCCCCTGGAAGGAGGTTTCAAAAGGGAGGTGGTGGAATCACTCAAAGAAATTGATTCCTCCTATTCAGACTGGATGGTGGTCCTGACTTACGAGGTAGAGAAAAAGCCGGTGTCTCTTCCGGGGACTTCGAAACATTCGATAAAGCTCAAACAATGAACCACACAACGGGGAGGCTTCTCATGAAACCTTTTGTTCTGATGAGTCTGATTGCCTGTGGTTGTCTAATGTGGGGAACGATGCTGTGGGCGGCTGATACGGGAGGTGAGGCGTCATTCCAGTCTTTGAGGTGTAATACCTGCCACAAACCGGACAGAAGATCCGCTGGCCCGTCGCTCCCCGAGATTGCCAAGGCCTATAATGGACAGCAGCAGCGGCTTGTTCAGTATCTTAAAGGCGAAACGGAGCCCCTGATGGATCTGGGCAAGCGGCAGGTGATGGAGAGCAAACTCGAAAAAACCAAGGAGATATCTGAGGCGGCACGGAAAGATCTGGCGGACTACATTCTTAGCTCTGGGGGGAAATAGCCTGGTTGCAACTACTCAAAGCTGAGCAAGCCCGGCATGGTGGTGAGGATAAGAGTTACGGCAGGAGAAGGATGGGGGGAGAACTTTATGGAACTTTCTGAATACATAACGGTTGATGAGGTGAAAAGGGTGTGCAAGGTATTGGGCCTCAGGGACTGGACTGCTTTAGAGAAAGTCGAAGTATTATCGGAAGAGGCAGAGATAATCCTCGCTGCAGTCAATATCCAGGGAATGAACATTGACATCGAGGACTTTCGCCAGGGTCTCGAAGTGGAACTCGAGCACGGAATAAGATTCGAAGATGCGAACGTTACCAATAATCATCCCATCTTGACGGGGAAAATCGTCCTCGCCCATCTCAAGGAGTCATTGGACTATTACAAGCGTCTTGAAGTGGCTGAAATCGAGGGGGATCTATTGAAGGCGGTAGATGCCGGTGATTCGGCCAAGGTGCAACGTCTTTATGAGAAATTGATAAGAGCAAGGCTTTTGCTTGCTCAAACGGAATCAAATATACTCGGTGATTGAAGGTAAAACCAAATCATAGCTCCCAAGTGCCCGCACCAGGAGCCATTTAGATCTCGAGCTGCAGCAGGTAGCTGAGCAGCTAGAGGCAATGTACCCGGGGGCAGAGACAATATTTTTGAGTAGGAGGCTGTAATGAGATCCTTGCGAGGAAAAGTAATGGTGATGGCCATTGCGGCCTTTGTTTTGGTGGCGTGCAGTACGGTTCCCATAACTGGCAGGAAGCAGCTGGATATAGTTCCCAACTCCACCATGCTCTCTACGAGCTTTCAAGAGTACGACAAGTTTCTTGGGGAGCATAAGTTGAGTACCAATCAAGAGCAGACCCAGATGGTGAAAAGGGTTGGAACTAGTATTCAAAAAGCAGTGGAGCAATATTTCCAGCAGAAAAACTTGTCAAACCAACTGAATGGTTATGCCTGGGAATTCAATCTTGTGGAGAGCGAGGAGGTAAATGCCTGGTGTATGCCTGGTGGGAAGGTTGTGGTGTACACGGGAATTCTGCCGATCACCAGGGATGAAGCCGGCTTGGCCACAGTCATGGGACACGAAATAGCCCACGCAGTGGCGAGACACGGCAACGAGAGAATGAGTCAGGGTCTGCTGACTCAGATGGGGGGTATGGCGCTGGCGGTGGCTCTCGAACAAAATCCGTCCCAAACCAGCCAACTGTGGATGGCTGTTTATGGCATGGGGTCGCAAGTCGGAATATTGCTGCCTTACAGCCGTTTGCACGAATCGGAAGCGGATCACCTCGGCCTGATATTTATGGCCATGGCCGGCTATGATCCCAATGAGGCAGTGGACTTCTGGCAGAGAATGGCGAAAATGAAAGGCGGCCAAGCACCACCGGAATTCCTGAGTACTCACCCATCGGACGAAACCAGGATAAGAAAAATCAAAGAACTACTTCCGGAGGCAACGCAGTATTACCGAAAGACGGGTTAGATCATTTCGACTGAGGAACTGGCTCAGAAGACTGCTAGGCATGGGGACCTCAAAAGCCCAACAGGGGCTTAGGGCGGACTTTGGCTTTACATTATCTACGGTAGGGGGTTGATTTTTGATGGCTTGCCTCCTCCAAAGAGCTGAAGTTCAGTGCGATTGCGGAACGTCGAAGTTGATGAAATAAGATTATCGCCCCATTCCAACCATCATTCCCATACCGCCAAACAGCGCAACGGTTACCCACCATATGGCTGTCAGAATCACGAGTGCGGGAATGGCGGCGACGGCCCATTTCACCATAAAGACCACCATGGACCCGAACGGCATGCGAATGTCGGTTACCACAACGTCTTTGCTGTTTCCACTCACCATCTTTGCCCTCCCTTTTTCAACATTACTATATCCTATATGTGACACCAGCGTCCAAGGTTGCACAGCTGCGGTGTGGTTGTCCCCCCAATCGAGAGTTCCCACTTCATTCAACTGGAAAGCCGGTTCCAGGCATCCAGGGCAGCAACCTTAGTGTGGAAAAAACATACTGATATGAAAGGACTGCTGCCCGGGTTACCACCCTTTTCTCCCGTACTCTTGGTCTGTGCTTTGCCTGTAAACTAAATCACCATATGGACTCTATCCCTTCAGACGTTTCACGGACTTTCCGAGGTTTTCCGCGTCACCTTCGACTCCCCGGGTTCCGTATCTTTTTCGAGGATCGGTCCCTCGAGGCTGACCAGGGTTATTCGATGACCGTCCATGCGCTCCACAGCGATTTTACATTTGGGAAGCTCTATAGAGTCTCCGAGTTCCGGCACCCGACCGAGGTGGTGGTAAATAAACCCTGCCAACGTATTGTACTCCCCCTCCGGGAAGGAGCACTCCATCATCTTCTCCAGATCGTCCAAGCGGATGCTGGGGTCGATCAGGGTCTTTCCATCCTTTCCCTTTGTCTTTATGAATGCGGGGATTGGCGAGAATTCGTCCTCATACTCTCCCACGATCTCCTCCAGGATGTCCTCCAGGGTGACGATGCCGGCGGTTCCCCCAAATTCGTCTATGACTATCGCCATTTGCTGCCGCGTTGTTTTAAACTCGGTGAGCAGGGTACTGAGTGGCTTGGACTCAGGGACCAGATAAGGAGGCAGCATAATCTCTCTGATCGACCTTTCGATCTCTTCCGACCCCCCCTCAGGGTTGAAGCTGTTGAGCAGTTCCTTGATGGTGAGCATGCCGACGATATTGTCCATATTGGAGTCGTATACCGGATAACGATGGTGTCTTTCTTGGCGGAAAATCTTAAGGAATGCCCGAATGGTCATGTCCTTGCTCAGTCCGACGACCTTAGTGCGCGGAACCATAACTTCTCGCACCGTGTGTTCATCGAGATCGAAGACGCCCTGAATCATCGCTGTTTCCGCCGCGTCGAGGATGCCTTCTGATCCACTCGCCGCCAGAATTGAGCGCAGCTCCTCTTCCGAGATTGACAGGTGTCCCCCTTTGGGACCCACTAGATCTCGTTGTCCAAACAGTCTCAACAGAGCGTTGGAAGCATGGTTGAACAGCCAGATACATGGGTAGAGCAACCGGTAGAGCAGGTTGATAGTTCGCGCCACAGCGAGGCTGCTCCGCACCGGCCTGTGGAAAGCATAGACTTTTGGGGCCAGCTCGCCACCGACAACGTGAAGCGAGGAGATGAAGAGAAAAGCAACAATGTGGGCAGTGGTTAGGGCGACGGGGTGGGCCTTGGTGGGAGGTACTAATAGGGAAAGATGTCCGACAATGAACGCTATAGATGGATTTATTATCGCGCTTACTGTGGAGATCCCAATCGCCCCTAGGGCCAACGACATCAGAGTGATACCAATCTGGGTTACCGAGTAGAAGCGCTCCGGTTCGGCGTGCAGAACCTGCACGACGTTTGCCGTCTTGTTTCCTTGCTCAACGAGGTGACGAATACGACTGCGCCGCGCCGAAGTGAGGGCGATTTCAGAGCCCACAAAAAAGGCGTTTCCTGTGATGAGCAGGACTATGCCAACTAACTTTGAGAGAATAAGTGGATCCATTTAGATCTCCCAGGTAAAGGATAGACCTTCGAGCTTTCCCCGAATGGTTAACAATCAATAAAGATGTTTCAGAGCAATCCGTGGCCAGGAAAATCCGGTGACTTTCAGAGGGATTATCTGCCAGCAGAAGATTAACATGAAATAAAAATCCACACAATTGTGCGAAGAGAAGGCACGGTCATGAAATTGCAACGTTCCATCACTAAAAATGCTGAGATGCTTTGGAAGGTTTCCGGACGGACGCTAACCAACCAAGAAACGGAATTGCTTCTTGGCTTAAGCCTGTTAACTTCAAAAGAGTTTACCTGTCTTATGTACATACGCGAATCACTTTGAGACAACCCCCTTGACACCTCCAGACATAAGGGTTCCAAGATTAGTGAAAATACAGTGGACCTACCCTGTACAGGGGTATTCACCTGAACGGGTAATGTTTTGAGACAAGCGCACTTTGCATCTCAAAACTTTACTTTTTGGTAAAAAATTCTGTTCGTAGTTCTTGCAAAGACGATATTCGCCACAACTGTCACTAACATGATCGCAATAAAACACGTAGGAACCTATGGGAGCACCAAGACCGTTAGAGGATAAAAACTAGATACACTGCTCCTGCTGGGTGAAAAAAGGCAGTCATATGGTCCCAAACGAGATCTTGAAAACAGTCCTATTATGAATTTTGCGATGACTGAGAAGAAGTTGTACGTTTCCTGCGCCGGTAGAAGTGTGAGATCCAGACTAATATTCCTATTATAGCAATGGCGAGCAAGGCTTCAACTTCGTAGCGTTTGACCTCTCCGATCACCACCTCCAGAGCCGAGCCGAACAGATAGCCACCCGTGCCCACCACGACCGCCCAGACCAATGCTCCAATGGCGTTGAGAGGGATGAACTGACGCGCTGGCACGGAGCTCATGCCAATCACGAAAGGAGATACCGTACGCAGTCCATACAAGAAACGAAAAATCAAAATGAAGGGCGTCCGGAAGCGTTCAAGCAGCCTATTGGCTTGGTCAGCCCGGGCCTTCCATGCGGGGCGCCTGGCCAGAACCGCCTGACTATGTCTGAGGCCCAGAAAGAAAAAGAGCTGGTCGCCGCAAAGGCTGCCAATGAAGGCGGCAAGGATAACCCCTGGCAGCGCCAGATAACCCCGATGGGCTGCGAAGCCTCCCAACACTAGAATGGTCTCGCCCTCGAGGAATGTACCAAGCAACACGGCCACATAACCATAGGTGTCAACAATAGATTCCAGTGTCATTGGAGGTAACGCTCCTCGCACTTGAGGTGTCACTGTTGATCTCGACGGGGCTCCGAATCTCCCGTGGATCACTTATGCCGAGGCAGAACTTTTTTCTATAAGATCCTTCAGCTCATCTCCCAGGATAG
>PPDG01000267.1 GCA_002899795.1 Desulfobacteraceae bacterium
GCGAATTGCGAATTGCGAAATGATAATGAGAACCTCAGTTGCGGATTTAACATTTTAAAATTCGAAATCCGAAATGCTCTTCCCTATGCCCCAAACGCTATGCACCATGCGGTTTTTTCACCATTTTAGATCATTTTAGTTCATTTGACCCGGAGGGAAATTCCACTGACCGAGAAAATAACCTCGTGAGCTAGTTCGGCTAGAATCTGGTTGATACTGCCCGCAGTGTCGCGGAAGAGACGAGTGGCGGCGTCCGCGGGAATAACCCCCATCCCAACCTCATTTGTGACCAAGATGAGATGACAGGGCGGGGCCTCGAGAATGTCCAAGAAATCATCGATTTCTGGACAAGTCCCATCAGTGATTTTCTCGTGATAAAAAAGGTTGCCAAGCCAAACTGTTATACAATCAAGTACCGCCACCTCGGTTTCTTCCGGCAATGATTTTAGAGCCATCTCCAGGTTAACCGGTTCCTCCACGGTTAGGTAAGATGAGTCCCGTTCGCGTCGGTGGCGCTCGATGCGGGCCCGCATCTCATCATCTGTGGCTTCGGCAGTGGCGATGAAGGCTTTGTTATTATAAGAGGCCGCGAGTTCCAGGGCGTGTTTACTCTTGCCGCTTCTGCTACCCCCGGTTACCAAAGTAATCCTTTTCATAGAACACTTCTTAACATCATTACTGAGGTTTCAGGTTTCAGTGTTCAGCGACTATTTTTCTTTTGCCTGACACCTGACACCTGACACCTGAAACCTTCATTTCTCCACTCCCACCCGAGCCTTTATGCCTCGATCGAAGTAGTGTTTGACTCCACGCATTTCGGTGACCAGATCGGCGCGCTCAATCAGCCGAGAATGGGCATAGCGGCCAGTGATGAGCAATTCAACTCCCTCAGCCCTCCGGTCAATGAGATCGAGAATTTGGTCAACCGTTATCAGGCCATAATGAACAGCCACATTCGCTTCATCAAGAATCACTAAGCGGTGGCGCCCAGAAGCAACAATCTCAGCGATCTCCTGGTAGGCTTCCTGGGCCAACCTCCGATCTTCCTCTTCTGGCTCTCCCTTTATGAAAACATTTCTTCCGTAAGTCTTGATGGTGAGGTGATCTGAGAATTGTGCTAAGGCCTTATGTTCACTGTATCCTCCGGCTTTCAAAAATTGGGCGAAGAAGACCCGCCAACCGGCGCCTAGAGCTCTGATGGCCAGACCGATGGCAGCGGTGGTTTTGCCCTTACCATCACCGGTATAGACTTGGACGTAACCTTTCATTATTTTCTAGCCCTAAAAAATAAAAGACACGGAGACAAGGGGTAGACAATCCGTGACGCCGCGTCGCATAAAGCTATGCGGCTGGCTGCTGCTTGTCAGCTGTTTTCCTCATCTCGCCACGCACTGCGCGCACCGAATGGTTGACATAGTTTTCTTCGAATCGGTACACCCCGCCATAGTAAAAGTCAATGTAGCAGGCCACGTGGTGACCGCGGGTGGTCGAGCTCCAGAAGCAGCGCTCCGAACCAAATATCGGATCTAAATAAAGACGCTTGCTGGTTTCTCGAGAGAGGATAAGGGATGATAATTCCTCATTGTTGGGGAGACGCCAGTCATTATGACCAGCCAAACCAGCTTCGTTCAACTGCTGGATATACTTTTCTGCTGCAGGCCAGGTATCCCGCTCCGGGGCTGTGTCTTTCTGCCAGATGAGATTGGTCTCCCTATCAGTCACAGTGCCATCGCCATTGTCAATGAATCTAGTCGCCATAAGTTCCTCCGTTAGGTAGCCCAAAACCGTATCATTGGTAGCATTTTTTTCTATCCTCGTTCGTTAGCGTTCATCCGGAAACCCTGTCTTTGGATGTCATTCTGAGGAGTCCTGCCGACGGCGGGCGACGAAGAATCTCGTAGTTACTGGATCCGAAGAGATTCTTCGCGGAGTTTATCCTGAGTACACCGAAGGGCTCAGAATGACACATGCAAGCTAAGTTTGCGGATGGCTACTAATTAAATAAACTAGTTTGAATTCAAGTCAACCCCTTGCCGTCACTCTATACGGAAGTACTGTAGTTGAAGATCGGTTAGGGTCTGCAAGTAGTCCTCCGCGTATAAGAGATCATTGCGGCTCTGAATCTCGCCAAAAATCAGGGGGAGGAAGAAGCGGAGATCCAGGCCCACTTCGTTGAAACCCCGCGAATTAGCCTCGTGAACAGCAAGAATGGAGTAATAAATGGTCAGCAGACTAATTCTGGAGTCTCGCCGGTACAGATAAGAATGGCCTCCCAAGGTGTTGAGAAAAAATCCGGCGTAGCGGTACATGATATCCAAATTGGATGCAGAAGATGGCGGCTCGTCGCAGCTCCGTCCACTCATGAGCCAGTGGTACAGGATACCCATGAGGGGCTCTGCCAGATCTGCTTCATACTGGAGCACCTCGCGAACAAGGCCCATCTTTTCCCTTCTCAGTAACCGAAAGAAATAATAACTATTTTCAATTATAATCGAGGGTCGGTACGCTTCCGCGCTTATGGTTGGAGGCTTCCTCTCAAGGGTGGCGAGAATATCCATCAAAAGAGCCCAACTGTCGTGGTAAGTCTTCTGAGAGCGGAAGGTTTCACCGGCATCTAGGTATTGGCAGAAGGCGCGGAGTGATTTTTCCAGTTCCACACACTTCATAGTTCTTGGCGAAGCTCCTTTTGCCAGAGGAGATGAAGGGCCAAAAACCTGACGTAAGCGTTCCGCCGGACGCAACGGCTTCGGTTCCGTACCCTTCTGCATCTCAATGATGATACCCTCGAGTTCTCTGGTTCGCTCCATCCAGGCATGCCTTTCGGCATTGACCTTCTCCTCTGAGATTCTTTCAACCAGCACATCCCACTTCCACACGAACAAGGCCACTATTGCCCCGGTGACAAGGACGGTCAGGAGAAGGAAAAATGAAGTACGTTTCGCCATGATTAGCTTTGCCTGCAGGTATTCCATCGCCTCATCGAAAAGCAGAGTCCCAGAAGGCGACAGAGTCTACGGTTTTCTTCGGGAGGTATGCAACATTAGGGTAAAGTTTTCTGCTGGTGAAAACTTCCACAACCCCTAGGATGCTTACCACTTTTTCTTCCGAAAATCCAGGGAATTTCTCTACGGTCAGTTGTCCGTAGTCCGTTGTCCGTTGCGGCAAAGACAGAAGGTGGGTTGAAGATTTTAGATTGCAGACAGGCCAAACCTGCTAAACAGAAACAGGGGATGAAGATGAAATGGAGAAAAAGTTTCTCTGAGACTAAAAATAACCTGGTTGAAATCAAGTGCGCTATGCTAAAATAAAAATGACCCCGATAAGCCGCGCGAGGGGACTTGGCTCCGAGCAGACCAACCTACGAATCCGCTCACGTAAGTGGAGTGAGGCCAGTTGAGATCCCAGAACAACTGGAGGGGACACTAGGTGGCGGTGAGTCAAGCAGCGCGATGGTTTGTCGGGGTTATCTTTGGTATTTTATTGGACAAGTTTCTCTAATCCTTCCTTGAGTTGCTTCTGCTTTTGTTGGTTTAGAGGCGGCTTGGCAGGCTGCTTCTTCTTAAGCTTTTTCCCCTGCTTCACACTAAACCTTTTGGCAGTTTTATTCAACCAGCGCTGATCCAGCCCATATACTGGTTCATCAATGGTGCCGGTCACAGTGAGAGGGAGCTGAACGAAACCATATTTATCGGCAATCTTGGTCGCTATATCCCGAAGCGGCGGGATTTTGCCAACATACTGCGCTCGGATCTGGAGGGACAGATGCAAGTCAAGCTCTTTGTCCAGTAGATTCACGGTGCCAGTACCTTCTGCTTGGACTATTGGCCCCACCAGATGGAACCTTTTGAGAGTGGCAATTCCCTGGCTGGTAAGCACCCTTGCGGTGACCTGGGAAAAGCGTAGCTGTTGGAGATCCTCCGCTTGGAACAACTCTGCAAGCTTGACAAAGAGGGGATGTCCAGAGAACTCCGCCTCATTGATGTTCAAATAAATGCGGGACTGAAGTGCGGACAGATCAGCGCCACTCCCCTCTGCTCGAGAGATCAGGTTAACATTACCTGACCAGCTCCCCTTCGTTTGTGGCCAAAAAGTAGATATGATCTCGTCCAGGAGTATATTCTCAGTGTAAACGACGGATTGAAAGGGCGGGCCCGGCGACTCTACATCACCCTTCACACTTCCTCCTAGTGCACCACCATAAAGTGCTGCTGACAACGGTTCCACTCGAAGCTTGCCGTTTTGGAGGATAAGCTGGCAGGCCACATTACTTACAACCAGTTTATTGTATAAGAACCAATCCAGATGAATCTCTCCCTGGGCATCCAGTGGGATGGGCTTTGGTCCTGACTGGCTAACTGTAGACGGCAGATTGGCTGTGGCTGCGGTACTCGACGCAACTGGCTCCACCGGTACTTCTTTACTTTGGTCAGTACCGGGGGCGGATTCGGTTTTCACCTCAGACTTTTCTGGTGTTTCCTCAGATTTCTTTGTCGGTTCGGCTGGAACCGGGGACGATGCTGACTCAGAGCCGGGTTCTGACACCACATTTTCAGCTAAAGGCTTATCCTGTGCTGGTGGTTGCCCGGGGTCCGCCTTGGATGTTTCGGTTGGAGATGGTGTTGCGGGTAATAGTGCCAGGAGTTCATCCAGTTTAATTTGAGGCGAACTCATAGTGAAGTCAAGGTGAGGCCTTTGCTGCCACTGAGTAAGAATGCCCTGGATCTTGGCTTTCTGACCATTAAGCACGAGATCAATGTTGACTATTTCAAGGGTCTGCTGAGAGCGAACTGCATCCAGTCGAAAACCGGCTTCAATCTGGAGGGTCTCTGTAAATTTTTCGTCTTTTTTTATTTTGAGTCCGCTAAGGGCCAGGCTGCCTTTGGTTACGAAGTGGTCGAAATCCTCTGCTGCCATGGATGCTTCCATCGTCAATTTGCCCTGTTGGATAAGGTCAGAGTGATTGCGGGCAATAAGAGGACTCAGGGTGGCAAGGTCGATTCCTTGGAGGTTTACGGTTCCTTTCAGAGTATTTTTGGCCAGGTCATACGTTCCATTGATGGCAAGAGATCTTTCTTCTGCTCCCTGGACTTGCCCCTCTATCTCGAAAGGAATGGGGGCACTGGTTGAAAAGTCCGTGAGACGCGATCTGATCTTGCTTACTTTTAACGTTGCTTGGGGCTGCTGAGAAAGATCCACGAAGCTCAGTTGCCCATCTTGCATAGAAAGCAAGGCAATGAAAAGGGGGACACCGGCGGGCTCTCTGTTATGCTTCTTCCTGGCAGGGGCAGTCTTTTCCGCGTTGGCCATCTCAGGTAGGAGATCGGCAATGTTGAGCGATCCGTCTTTCTGCCGGACAAGGGTGATCTCCGGTCTGGTAAATACGAGGGTGTGGATGACGATCCTACCTTTTAATAGTTCTTTGAATTTCCATCGAAACTCAAGCTTTTCGCCTTTGAGCAATGGAGCATGAGCACCGTCCTTTCGTATCTCCAAGCCCTTGACGCGAAAACCGCGAAAACCAACCTTAGCCTCTGCAATAGTCACGTTGCGGTGCAGATAATGTTCCAAAGGAGGCGTGATCATGGCGGCGATGAGTTCGCCGGTAAAGTAGAGCCGGACACACAAAACAAGTATCAAAAATATTAATACCAGCCCACCCAATATGAGAGCCGGCTTTTTATACTTCTTAGGCAACATTGATTCCCTCTACGTTTGTTTGGTCAAATTTGCAGCAGCCTATAGCCCGGATATTATATGAATTACTTGCTGCGAGCACGGATATGGACGTCCTTCCTGGCGTCCTCGGGTGTCGGTCCCTGCGACGTACCGTTCAGGTGCGCCTCAGAACCAACACCCTGCGGTTGCCAGGTGGCACGCCCATCTTCATGGTCTCGCGACAGCAATTCATGAAATATCCGGGCTAGACTTTTTCCACACATGTCAAAGTGAATAAAATTTCTATGCAAACCTCATACCCATATTAATCCAGGGGTAAATAAAAAATGGCCGGAAATAGTAAGACTAAGCACCCCTTCGACAGGCTCAGGGCAGGTAGGAACTAAGCACTACGCGCTTCCGCGCTCCGTTGTCACTTGGGCTGCGCCCGTCATTAGGCCTTACGGCCGTCATTTGTGGTCATTAATAGTCACTCATCGTAGCGACATAAATGACGCCGGAGGCATAATGACAGCGAAGCGTAATGACGGCTTTAGCCTAATGACGGTCACTTTCAGTGGCCAAATGACCATGAGAAACGCCGCAGGCAAAATGACTTTATCGCTGATTGATTTGCATCGTTCGCAACAAAACGGTGGGTTCTTGAGATAGGATTCTCGGTTCGCTCTTCTAGGTGCGGCGCGTAAGGGTATAATCGGCGATTTCGAGAAAGGATTCTAGGGTGGGTGAGGGTGGAAAAATTGACAGAACTGATTTGGCCTCAGCTATATAATTGGTCGCAAGCTGGTCAGTGTAGTCGAGTCCCTGATACTGTTGGATAATTGTTTTGACCTCAGCAAAGGCTTTTTCATAATTACCTTCTGAGGTGATGAGTTCAACCAGACGCTGGCGGTCCGCTTTGTTACTCGACTGCAGAGTGTGAATGAGGGGTAGAGTGATCTTGCCTTCCTGAAGATCCTTCCCCACCGGCTTGCCAAACTCCTCCTCGCTGCCGGCATAGTCCAGGAAGTCGTCTCTGAGCTGGAAAGCGATGCCCAGGTTGAGGCCGAAGCGGCGCATGGCCTCTTCTTGCTCCCTGTCAGCCTCACCAAGGATGGCACCGATCTGGCAGGCTGCCGAAATGAGAATCGCAGTCTTGCGTGTTATAACCTCTATGTAGTCCTCTTCAGAGATCTCTAGGTTGTCACTATTGATGAGCTGTAGAACCTCACCTTCGGCCATGGAGGTGGTAGTTTCTGAGAGGACCTGGAGGATTTCCAAGTTGCCACTCATCACGGTAAGGAGAAAGGAGGTGGCCAGCAGAAAATCACCCACAAGGACTACAGCGGCATTGCCCCAGAGGGTGTTGGCCGATGGCCTGCCGCGCCGCAGTTCAGCATTATCCACAACATCATCATGGAGAAGGGTGGCGGCGTGCAGGTACTCGAATACGATGGAGAGGGCATATTGGTAGTTGCCCTGGTAGTTTGATAATCGGGAGGCGAGCACCATCATCAGAGGGCGCAGACGTTTTCCGCCACTGCGCATGATGTAGCGCGTCACAAGAGCGATGAGTGGAACACTTGAGTGCAGATTTTTCTTAATTTCCTCCTCGATGCGCTGGAGGTCATCATCCAGCTGACCGAAGAATGAATACTGGGGGGGCGTCAAATCTTTTGCGGTGCTCTTGGGGGACAATGGTGACGTTCCTGAGTTAAAGTTAGGGCTGGAAAAACACTAGAACATCTTCTGATAGCCCAAATTGAGCCTATTGTCAAAACAATTCGGAGCAAACTATAGTCTCCACTCGGAGATTCCTCCTGGAAACTCAAACGATTTCCCCAACCAGATCGTAAGGGTGAGCTTCAGTAACTCGCAGGTCCATAATCTCACCCACCTGACCGAAGCCTTTATTGATAAACACGCAACCGTCTACTTCAGGAGCTTGCGATGCGAGGCGCCCTTCCAGCAGGAGGTCGGTTTCGCCACTCACTCCTTCGACGAGGATCGGCTGGACGGTGCCAACGAGTTTCTGGTGGTAATTCAGGCTAACTTTTTCCTGGAGATCAACAAGTGCCCGGAGCCGTTCCTGTTTGACTGATTCCTCCACAGCATTCTTCAGCCTCGCAGCTTTCGTCCCTTTTTCGGGTGAATAAGCGAATATTCCCAGCCGCTGGAAACCCGCCTTCTCCACAAACTCATAAAGTTCTTGGAAGTCCGCTTCCGTTTCTCCTGGAAATCCCACTATAAGTGTAGTCCTAAGAGTTACCTCCGGCAGATAAGCGCGAATGAAAGCAATTATTTCATGGAATTCCTCGGAAGAGCCGGATCGACCCATGGCCTTGAGCAATCGTGCGGATACGTGCTGAAGAGGAATGTCGAGATACTTGCAGATGCAGTCATACGACGCCATAACTTCCAGGAGTCTGCGGTCTATCCTCTGGGGATAGCCATACAGAATTCGAATCCATGAGAACTTGCCAATTTTTGCCAGATCCTCCAAAAGTTCGGGAAGACGGGGCTCAGTGCCCAGATCTATGCCATAACCAGTGGTATCCTGCGCCACCAGATTGAGCTCTATCACCCCCTGCGAAGCGAGCCGTTCGGCCTCTTGAAGCAGGTCGTACCGGGGCCGACTGCGGTAGGGACCTCGGATGGCCGGGATGGTACAAAAAGTACAGCGGTTACTGCAACCTTCCGCAATCTTGAGGTAACCACTGTAAAACGGAGTCGAAAGAACTCGTTGAGTTTCCGAAGTCATCAAAAATCTGGGGGATTCTATACTGAGTCTTTCCTGAGCCCCCTTCTGAAGGTTGGCGAGGAGAGAAGGCAAACGAGCAAACGAACTGGTGCCAACAAAGAGGTCCACTTCGGGCATGGAGTTAGCCAATTTGCGGCCATAACGCTGGGGCAAACAGCCTGCCACCACAAAGAACTTACACTGTCCTCGCTGCTTGGCTTGGGCCAGTTCCAAAATGGTATCAATGGATTCCTGTGTGGCACTCTCGATAAAGCTGCACGTGTTTACCACGATAAGCCGGGCCTGCAGAGGATCCTCTACTGGCTTGTGGCCGCCATTCATGAGAGCGCCCAGAATGACCTCGCTGTCAACCCGATTCTTCGGGCAACCCAAGCTTTGGAGATAAAAGGTTGTAGGCTCCACGTAGGTATTCCTTTTCGCCTGTCGAAAGCTAACTATTAACCCGTGGGGGGAGGCGCGTCAAGGCAAGTAATTGACAGCAGGCAGCTTGCAGCGGGCAGCGTCTAGTCATTTGCTTCGCGTCATTTGGCTGCGCCGTCATTAAGCCTTACGGCCGTCATTAGGTTGTTACAACAAATGACCATGAATGACAGCGTAGCGTAGTGACGGCCACGTCTAGCCCGAATGTTTCATGAATTGCTGTCGCGAGACCACGAAGATGGGCTTGCCAGCGGGTAACCACAAGGTGTTGGTTCCGA
>PPDG01000270.1 GCA_002899795.1 Desulfobacteraceae bacterium
AGCCGGATTGGTCTCACCCAATTTTCGCATCCTGGTGGGAACTTTGTCAGCACCGAGATCCAAGGTGCGAATGGTCACCATTTCAGGATAGATGATTTCGGCTACCTCCCGATAGTCCCAAAACAGGGTCTCCTCATCGGGGGGGTCGTCCAGGTTGAGATAGAGGTATTCTGTGCGGTAGAGGCCGACACCCTCGGCACCGTTATCGATGACAGCAACCACCTCCTCCAAGAGCTCAATGTTGGCCTGTATCTTGATAGTGTAACCATCTTCAGTTTCGGCTGGGAGCTCGGCGCAGCGGGTCACTTCCTTACGATAATTATCGAGCTTAAACTGGCGCTCGTAATAGTAATTGAGCAATTCCTCGTCAGGATCGATGATTACCTTGCCGGCATAGCCATCCACCACCAGAATTTCACCGGAACGCACAGCCTGGTGGACGTTCTCGAGGCCAACCACAGCGGGGATGTCAAGAGAGCGGGTGATGATCGCGGTATGAGAGGTCTTACCGCCCATATCAGTTACAAAGCCCAAAGTCTTTTCCACTTGCAACTGGAGAGTATCGGCGGGTGAAAGGTCTTGGGCTACGATAATCACCCGCTCTTTGATACCCGCAACGCTTCGCCTGTTTTGACCCGTGAGGTTTTCAAGCACCCGTTCGGCAACGTAGTCCACATCAGAGATGCGGCTGCGAATATACTCATCCTCGATCTTGGCGAAGATGAGTTGGGCATTTTCCACGGCTTGCCTCAAAGCCCACTCAGCATTAATTCCTTGTTCCCCTATAAGGCGGATAGTTTCGTCATAGAGCATGCGGTCTCTGAGCATATAGATGTGAGTATCCAGGATAAAACTATGTTCAGGAAACTCACCTGCTATCTTGGATTTTATCTCTTTGAGATCAGCCTCAGTCTTATCCACAGCGGCATCGAAGCGCTTTTTCTCTTTTTCGGTTTGCGCGGGGGAGGGTAAGTAGTAGTAAACGAGGGATACTCTGTCGCGATCCACCCGGTAGGCCTTGCCAATAGCAACACCGGGAGAGACCCCGATACCCTTCAAGATCATGCGGGCGTTGCCGGGGGGCATTTCCTTATTCCTCGCCAAATTTGTTGTCGAAAAGCACGGCCAGTGCTGCCAGGGCCTCGGCGGCATCCTTGCCTTCGGCGCACAATTCAATCCGAGTTCCCTGAGGGCACGACAAGGTCATGATGTCCAACATGCTCTTGGCATCAGCTTCCCGGCCGTTTTTGATAATGAGAATGCGTGACTGGAACTGACTTGAAGTCTGAACAATCTTCGCGGCGGCCCGTGCGTGCAGGCCCAGTTTGTTGAGGACTGTAAATTCTTTTCGTACCATCTGACTTTCTGTCCCGTAGTGCATACTTCAGATGTGTGTTCAGAGACACCGCAGCCACCCTCATGTTCTTGACCCGGATATTTCATGACTCACTTGCTGCGACCACGGATATGGCCGTCCTTCCTGGCGTCCTCAGGTGTCGGCTCCTGCGACGTACCGTTCAGGTACGCCTCGGAACCAACACCCTGCGGTTGCCAGGTGGCACAACCATCTTCGTGGTCTCGCGACAGCAATTCATGAAATATCCGGGTTAAGTAAAAAATCCAGCCGGATGGTTTACTCCTGGAAACGTCGTCATCCGACTAGGTCAGCGGATGCAAAACCTATGCCTGAGAAATCTATAGTTAAACTGCCATCCGCGTTGCGGCAATGCCTTCTTAGCACATGGACATGGCCAAGTCAATATTTCCTCGCATAGCGCAGAGCGCAAAGCGCATAGCGTCATAAAATCACCGGACTATTGTGTCTAGAAAATTTAAGTCAAACGAGCTTAAAGCTCATGGTGCAATTTGATTCTAGTAAGATTAACAAAGACAACTTTCAAAAAAAAGCCAGCCACAACATATAAGATTAACAGAATCAATAGAAGCGAAAACGCTATGCGCCATGCGCTATGCTGAAAGAGCTATCCTTCCGAGAGCTCTTTCTTTATCTTTAATGCTTGCTGATAGACGAGTCGTTTACTAATACCCTGCTCTTGGGCCACCTCTGCTGCTATTTCTTTGAGAGGACGGCGACCAGATGTTAGGCAAGCGCGCAGCTGTTCAATGAGGGAGTCGTCCAGGTGTGGCTTGCCTTTTTCAGCTCCAGCCACTAACAGGGTAACTTCTCCGCGGGCTTCTCCCGGCCAACGCTCCATGGCCTCTTCCAGGCTTCCCCTAAAAACCTCCTCGTGGATTTTGGTCAACTCCCGAGTTACGACCACTGTCCTATTGCCCCAGATTTTCCTCATGTCTTTAAGACAACCGCCAAGTCTTCTGGGTGATTCAAATAGAATCAGAGTCTCTTCAGCCTGAGCATATCTGGTGAAAAATGTGCGGCGAGCAGCAGGACGATTGGGAGGGTAGCCTAAAAAAAGAAACGGTTGTATGGGAAGCCCGGCAACAGTCAGGGCCGTAGTAACCGCGGAGGGTCCGGGAATGGGGCTCACCTGAATATCCTGGGACACCGCTAGACGGACCAAGTCAATCCCTGGGTCAGATATGCCCGGAGTGCCGGCATCGGTAACCAAAGCCACCGACTTTCCGGTCATTAGTTCGCGTATTAAGCGGGGGCCCTGGGTACGCCTGTTGTATTCGTGGTAGCTGATCAGAGGACGATGAATGTCGTGAGCGCTTAATAGTTTTCGGGTGTGGCGCGTGTCCTCCGCGGCGATTAGATCAACCTTATGCAAAATTCTTAGAGCCCTAAGAGTAATATCCTCCAGGTTGCCGATGGGTGTTGCCACGATGTAGAGGGTTCCGGGTTTGGTAGTCATGATCTTAAAACTCGACTTAACAGAGGTCGTTGGTTTTATTTGTCATAGCGGTACAGCTGTTTAGCGAGACGTGAGGTCGGGAGGTCGGGCGAGACGGAGAAGTTATCCGTTATACGTTAATCGTTATCCGGCCTCATCTTGCGCTATCTTCAGAAGTTATCATCCAAAGTATTCAAATCTGATTTTTCCTTATAACTAATAACTTATAACCGATAACTTTCTTGTGCCTAGTCCTTAGTGCCTAGTGTCTTCAATAGGTTGACTCGAAAGCATTCTCTATTACCTCAAAAAGGGGTGCACTCTTTGTGCCGCTGACGGTCACCACATCGAATCTTGCCTTTGCCTCGGTAAGGTCGTGCTTCTGCAGGTAATGCCATGCCACTTGACTTAGCTTGTGCTGTTTGGCAGGTGTAATCGCCTGTTTGGGAGAGCCGAAAGCCTGACTTCGGCGGGACTTTACCTCCACAAAGACTAAAACGTCCCGGTGGTGGGCGATGATGTCAATCTCACCGAGGAGACAGCGATAATTACGGCAGATAATGCGGTACCCCAAGCGTTTCAAGTGAAGGAGAGCAAGTTGCTCACCTTCATACCCCTGAAGCAGGTGGGCTTTGGACCGACGTCCTGTATGCTTACTGTCTTGATGCATGACGATTGTTTCGATGTTCTTCGTTTGCCCAAGGTAAGATCAGTCAGTGCTCACCTGCACTACTGGACCGCACTCCACGAAATGTTTGCCGGTGAATAGGACAAGACCCATAACGAACCAAGGCGGTGCGGTGTTCCTTAGTGCCGTAGCCCTTATTGCGGGCGAAGTTGTAATGAGGGTAACTCTCATGATGAGCAACCATGATCGTATCCCTGTGCACCTTGGCGACAATGGATGCGGCTGCCACCGAGATACTTAACTGATCTCCACGTTTGAGAGGTTGCTGTGGTAGTTGGATGGGCACTTCCCAGGGGCCGTCCACTATAACAAAGTCGGGAAGGGGATCTATCTGTGCTAAAGATCGACGCATGGCCTCCAAAGCTGCTGCCAGGATATTGGTGCGGTCAATCTCAGCAGCACTCACCTCCCCGATACCGATAGCGGTAGCCACTGTGCGGATTCTGTCATTGCATCCCTGGCGTTGAGAGGGATTGAGCAGTTTGGAGTCGCGAACATCAGGGAGGTCTATGCCATAGGGTAACACCACCGCCGCCGCCACAACCGGACCAGCAAGCGGGCCCCGGCCCGCTTCGTCTACCCCGGCGATTCGGCGAAAACTCCGGTCCCATACTCTGCGTTCGAAGTACCAGGGATCCCTGGGATTTTTAGGAAACAAAGGTGTTTGTGACGGCTGGCCAGCCATGTTCGTGAGCTTTCAGCTTTCAGGCTGGTAAAGGGTGAACAGTGAGCAGTAAGCGGATGAGCACATCCATCTCAACTGCTTACCGTTTACTGCTGAAGGCTTACCATTAGAAACGCGGGCGAAGTTCGCGGATGCGAGCGGCCTTGCCTCGTAACTTGCGCAAATAGTAGAGGCGTGAGCGACGAACGCGACCACGGCTTACCACCTCGATTTTATCGACCATGGGTGAATGGAGCGGAAAAATTCTTTCAACTCCAATCCCATAAGAGATTTTGCGGACGGTGAAGGTGGAATTTATCCTTCCCTTGCGTTTGCGAATGACCACGCCCTGGAAGACCTGGATCCGTTCTTTGTCTCCTTCTCTAATCTTCACATGGACCTTTACCGTATCACCAGATTTGAATTGGGGAATATCGGCCCGCATCTGTTCTCTATCCATTGCTTGCAACGTGTCCATTGTATCTCCTTATCTACTCAGCAACATGCTAATGTAATATGTGTATGAAATATCGATAGTCAAGTACCAGGTATCGACTGTCTTCCTTATTCCTCAAGAGGTTTTGTTGCCGTTATGTGAGCCCAACAACCGGTCGAGAATAGCAGTGGCTGCGGAGCGTACAGACAGGTGATTATAGTTGGAGGCACCTTGAATAGGCGCCAACCGATGGTCTGCCATATCCACTACTTCGTCGGCCAACCCCCATCCCGTACCAAATAAAATGAGGAGAGGCTTCCCTCGGCCGATTAGTTCTCTGGCCTCCGAGTAGCTTAAAGTGGCGCCAGTCAGAGAAGCTCCGGTTATCAGTAGTTCCGGCCTTTGGCCACATTCGTTTCTCATAGTGTCGACCACTTCAGCCAGGGAAGCGGTAGGGATTACCAACTCCAGTGCCATCTTTCTTTCAGGATGGCGTTTTGCCCCGTGTCCCTGTCGCCAATGGGCTAGAAGCCTTTGTACCAACTGGAGTTGGTCTTCCAAGGGGGTGACCATATAAAAGCGGCTCACCCCGTAGGTCAGAGCAGCGCGGGCGATGTCATGAATGTCCAGGTTCGTCACCGAGGAAACGATGACCTGGCGCTGACGGTTGTACACAGGGTAGTGAAGTAACGCCACCTGGATATTCATGACATAGATTCCAAATTCAGGAATTCAGGGATTTAGGAATTCAGGAACTCCCCAATCCCCTAATTCCTCAATTCCCTAATTTCTTAATCTTCCCTTTCTTGGATAGCCTCGGCAAGCAGTTGCCTATCCTCGCTGCTCAGTATCTCCTCCTTCAAAAGGTCCGGCCGCCTTTGCTGCGTGCGCAACAGGGACTGTTGGCGCCGCCAGCGACGAATAGCGGCGTGGTTTCCAGAGAGAAGTATCTCTGGCACCCGGTGTCCCTCGAAAATTTCCGGCCTGGTATAGTGCGGGTACTCCAACAAGCCACCAACGAAACTCTCTTCCGCTATGGACTCATCGCTGCCGAGTACACCCGGTACCAGCCTGGCCACAGCGTCGAGCACGATGAGGGCGGGCAATTCGCCCCCTGTGAGAACGTAGTCGCCGATGGAAATTTCATCGTCGACGTAGTAGTTGCGTGTCCTCTCGTCAACCCCCTCATATCGACCGCAAACCAAGCATAGGTGTGACAGCCGACTAAGCTCAAAAGCGATTTCCTGTTTAAAGATCCTACCCTGGGGGCTCAGGAGAATTACCCTCACAGAAGGATCAGCGGCCCGGACGCTGGCGATGGCAGCCGCCAGGGGTTCTGGTTTCATCACCATACCGCTGCCGCCGCCAAATGGTCGATCATCCGTGGTGCGATGTGGATCGCTGGCGTAATCGCGGATGTTGGTGACGTGGACCTCAATGAGTTCTCTGGCTATGGCCTTGCCAATTATGCTTTCTTGGAGAGGCCCTGCCATCATGCCGGGGAATATGGTCAAAATGTCAATGATCATTTGGCTGTTACCCTAATTGAGTTAAAACTCAATTAGGTGTTATCCGTTATTAGTTATTAGTTATTGGTGTCGAGATAAAAATTATCTCTGTCTATTCATAGAAATACAAAACGGAGGTTGATGTTCTTCCTAATAACCTATAACGAGTAACGAATAACCTTCGATTGAGCGTTAAGGCTCAATCGAGCGGTTAATAAGTCTCGGGAAGATCGACCGTTATTAGCCGCCGCTGGAGATCTACTTCATGAACAACTTCTTGGGTGGCTGGAACAAGAATTTCCTCGCCTCCTCGGCGCACTACATAGACGTCGTTACTCCCGGTCTCAATGATCTCCTCCAAAATCCCAAGTTTGGTGCCATCGGTGCTCACCACTTCGAGTCCTATGAGCTGGTACCAGTAAAACTCATCAGAGTCCAGAGATGGCAACCGCGATTCTGGAACACAGAGTTTGGCACCCACTAAACGATGCGCATCCTCCACCCTGCCAATCTCACGACTGAGCAGAAGAAATGATTTTTGATGGGGGCGGATCTCTGTGATGGTTAAAGAAATCTCGCTGCCATCAGGTAGACAGGCGGTGACCTCTTCCTCGGCAACGAGAGTCGAAAGGGTTTCCCCGTAAGGGAGAACCTTCAGGTGTCCTTTCAAGCCGTGGGCTTTGAGCACTTTGCCGATGGGGAGCGGTGGGTCGATAATCATTTCTCTTATTCGATAATTTCAAGCACCGCTCGCTTGCGGATTTTGGTGGATGCAGCACTGAGTATTGTTCTCATCGCCCGAGCAGTGCGCCCTTGTTTGCCAATTACTTTGCCGAGATCCTCCTTGGCCACCCGCAATTCGATGACAGAGGTCTGTTCTCCTTCTAACTCTGACACCTCAACTTGTTCTGGGTAATCCACCAGCGCTTTAGCAATCATCTCTATCAGTTCCTTCAACATGCCGACCTCCACTAAGCCAAAGGAGTAAGATGCGTCTGGCTCTAACCAGGGTACTGGAGTGTGGCATTCCCCACACCTGCACAACACTGGCTTACGGAGAACCCCCGGCAACCGCTCCGCTTCTCTCTTGGTTGCTGTTCTGGAAGTCCGAAGACTTCCCCTGGCAAACGGAGACCTCGGCCTTAGGCCGATCCAGCGAGCAACCCTTTCTGTTTGATCAAGCTCCGCACCGTGTCACTTGGTTGGGCACCTCGGTCGAGCCAAACCCGAAGCCGCTCTGGATCAATTTGCACCTCAGCTGGATCAGTTAAAGGGTTATACGTCCCAATAATTTCGAGGAACTTACCGTCTCTCGGCGCTTCAGAATCCGCAACTACAATCCGGTAAAATGGTTTCTTTTTGGTTCCTTTGCGGGTCAGTCTAATTCGTGCAGCCATATTCTCTTCTTACTCCTTTACAGTGAAGCTGGGCGATAGCGTTGATGTGCCGCCTACTTCTTCCCGAGCCTTATCAAAAGGGTAGAGGAATACCTCCTCGTGGTAGACGGATACCGCCTTTACCACCCTTAGTCAACTTGTGCAACATTTTTCTCATCTGAGCATAATTTTTTATAAGTTTATTCACTTCCTGCACCGAAGTCCCGCTGCCCTTGGCAATACGTTTGCGGCGACTGGCATTGATGATCATATGATTGCGTCTCTCTTGGAGAGTCATGGAATTAATAATGGCCTCGATGCGTATCAGTTCACGATCATCGGGTTGGAGGTGGCGCAGTTGTTTCATTTTCCCCATACCAGGCAACATCCCCATGATCTGTTCTAGAGAGCCTAGCTTCTTAATCTGCTGGAGCTGGTCACGAAAATCCTCCAGGGTAAAGGAGTCCTTAGCGAGTTTTTCCTGGAGTTTCTCTGCTTGCTCGGCATCGAAGGCTTTCTCAGCTTTTTCTATGAGAGACAGCATATCTCCCATTCCCAGAATGCGAGAGGCCATGCGCTCCGGGTGAAAGGCTTCCAAAGCATCAAGTTTTTCTCCAATGCCGCAAAACTTTATGGGCTTTCCGGTTACGGTGCGCATGGAAAGAGCAGCGCCGCCGCGGGCGTCACCGTCCATCTTGCTGAGAATGATTCCAGTGAGTTCCAGTGCTTGGTTGAAAGCTTCGGCCACCTGAACCGCATCCTGGCCGGTCATGGCATCGGCCACCAGGAGTATCTCACGAGGGTTGAGCTTCGATTTGAGCTGCTCCAACTCACTCATCAGTTCGGTATCAATATGAAGACGGCCGGCAGTGTCCACAATGAGGATGTCGCAGCCCTGCTGTCCCGCATAACCGAGAGCCGAGACGGCAATCTCCACCGGGTCCATCTCAGTGGTAGCAGGAAACACCGGCACCCCGAGCTGTTTTCCTAGAGTTTGGAGCTGATCGATGGCCGCCGGGCGATAGACGTCAGCCGGCACCAGACAGGGTTTACGGTTAAGCTCTTTGAGATAGAGGGCGAGTTTGCCTGCCGTAGTCGTCTTTCCCGAGCCCTGAAGACCTACCAACATGAACACGAAAGGGGTGCGACCGGTGAGTTCCAGGGGCGCAGCCTCACCACCCATGAGTTCTGCCAGGGCCTCGTGAACAATCTTGACCACCTGCTGGCCCGGAGTAAGGCTTTGCCTGACCTCTTCGCCAGCGGCCTGCTCGGCAAGGTCGGTGACAAATTGTTTTGCCACCTTGTAGTTCACATCAGCTTCCAGCAGGGCAAGTCTAACTTCCCGAAGCGCCTCCTTGAGGTGTTTTTCAGAAAGCTTTCCTTGACCCTTTAATCGTTTAAATGTACGATCAAATTTCTCAGTCAGATTTTCGAACATAATCCCAACGGCCTCTGATAATTCAACAAACTCGTAAACGTTCGATTATAGAAACAGTTCCTTACCCTGTCAAGGGAAACCTCCCCGGGAGCTGCCCCGTTTTTCTATCTCTTCAGCATTGATCTACTCGAAGGTCTTAACCCTAACGCTGCAAACCTGAACCGACTAAAACCGCTAAACTCGC
>PPDG01000274.1 GCA_002899795.1 Desulfobacteraceae bacterium
ACAGTACGTCGCAGGGTCCGACACCCGAGGACGCACGGAAGGACACCCATATCCGTGGTCGTAGTAGGCCACTCATGAAATATGCGGGCTCGGTTGGCTTGTATCTGGGTGGGATGTCAGGGACAGTCTAGCTGATTACCGGCGGGTTCTTTTCTCTGTTAGCCCTCTTCGTCGCTCCCAATCGGTGGCAATGTGCCATTATCCGGCGCTACCTTACCCTTTTCCTGGCCACCATTGGATTGCCACTTTACATATACGCCGTTAAAAACAAAAGTGCTGCAGAAGGTGGTGAGCATTATAATGGAGAAGACCAGATCACCCATGTGCAGGTGCAGCCTGGTGCCGCTCCAGGAGAAGAGAAGGATCAGCAGAGTCAGTTGGATCAAGGACTTGATGGTCAGCAATCTAGCCTTCCTGACTTGGGCGGTACCCCAGACCGCCACCGTCAAAACTATCAAAATCCCCACCCCAACGGGCCCTAGATAGGCAAATAGGTTGTTGAAGTGGACCCAGTCCACCTCACTCACCAAACGATAGCCAATCAGAGCCACCAGAGCGTAGCCTGTGTGTTTAAAGAGGGGAAACCTCTCAATTAAACGGATAAACACTCCCGCCACCAGTCGCATGCAGAGGATGCCAATCATGCCACCCATTAAAATCACCCAAACTTTTTTGGATAACCCCAGGGCGGCCAGGATACTGTCTACGCTAAAGGCTATGTCCATCAACTCTACTTTGATCACCGTGGCCCAAAATCCTTTGCCATAGGCGCTCATCTCAGATCTTGCCACCCTCCCAGCAAAGAAATGCTCGTAACCCAACCACAAGAGATAGCCGCCGCCAAGGAGTTGCAAGGTCCAAAACTGGATCAAATAGGTTCCCAAGACAATGGCAATGGTCCGAAAGAAGTAGGCTCCAAAAATTCCAGCAGTCAAAGCCCATTGCTGGATGGACATCTGGAAAGGCCCTAGTTTATACGACCGGTCAGTAGGCAGGTGACTTACCAGAATGGCCAGAACCAGGGCGTTGTCCAAGGAAAGCAAACCCTCGCTCAGCACCAGGTTCAGCATGACCAGCAGGCCCGTGCCTGTAAAAAGAAAAGAGAGTTCCTCCCAGGAGAAAAACCTCAGAAAATTATTATAAAAACCTTCGAGAAGTTCCATAACCGCATCTTATCCACGGAGATCGAGTCACTTTTCCTGTCTGCCTATTAATCTCAAGGTGTCGGGTTTCAGGTGTCAGGTGTCAGGGAAGAGAAACGTAGAAGCTGAAACCTAAACACTGAAACCTGAGTTATTGTGATTTGTCAAGAGGACCAGGTTTTCCAGTACTAAATAAAAAACCAGGGTTGGCCCCTGGTTTTTTTTGCAATGAACAACGAAGTCATTTTCACTGTTTACAGCTTATAATAATCTGATGAGCGCCGACGGCGCAAGCGTGCCACACTGGAACCCATAACCCAACCCAGCAGTAGGACCCCGGCGCCACTGAGAAACCAACGGATGCCGGTGGACGTTTTCAATTTTCCGTGAGCCTTTTCCAATTTATCCAGTTTGGCGTTACTCTGCCGGGTTCCCTTTTGAAGATTCTCGTAGGCCATCTTTAGATTCAAGTAGTTCGTCGACGAATTCTTGAGCTCCTCGTAATCCCGGCTCACTTTCTCCAACTCCCTCTGTTGGAGGTCCACCTGCTTTTGGAGTTCTTTATTCTTTTGGAGCAGGTCCTGGTTTCCACCTTTTATAGTGCCCACTTGTGCTCGCAGTTGCTCGTTTTCTGTGGCAAGCTTTTCTGCAGTCACCCGCCACGGCGGACGCTCAGAAAGATAGCGTCTCAGGATCCAGCCGGTACGGCCATCTGCCAGGGTTACTTCAGCCCATCCATCCTTTTCACTGAGTACTTCGAGCTGTGTGCCGGGCCGCAAAAGAGCAATGATGCGGTTTTCTTGCTGGGTCCCGGTTCTGAGGTTGGCCTCCACTGTGGTATCCGATACATAGAGAGTAGCGGCAGAGCTGCTTGCGCTCGGCAGGCAAACGGTGAAGAACAACGTCAGACTAAAAAGCCCCAGTGCCTTTACTGTCATCTTATTCTGCTTGTGTGTAACCATCCCCAATCCAGTTCTCCAAGATTAGATGATAGTGTTCATTCCCCTACCTCTTCCGCCCATGACCACCTTGTTAGCAATTTCTAGGCCGGATATTTTATGAATTGCTGTCGCGAGACCACGAAGATGGGTGGGCCACCTGGCAACCGCAGGGTGTTGGTTTCCGTACCTGAACGGTACGTCGAAGGAGGAGCCTGTCCTGAGCCTGTCGAAGGAACACCCGAGGACGCCAGGAAGGACGGCCATATCCGTGGTCGCAGCAAGTTATTCATGAAATATTCGGCCTGGGGCCGGGCGATATTTGACGCCAATATAGCGGATTTTTCTTGATTGTAAAACAAATTCTTTTTAAATCAGAGTAACTTAGGCTATTGTTCAGCATCCGGTCTCCCAGGGAATACGTTTCATCACCCCTTGGAAGAGTCTGCTATGGTTGCATATTGCCTCACAAAATTCAACAAGGGCCCTTTGTGGATGGAAACTAATTAGATCCGGTCTGGGGCGGGGCCTGCTGGCTCTCTCGGATGCGCTTTAGGTAAACCATGAGAACTGAGAGAGCCGCTGGGGTCATCCCAGAAATCCTGGAAGCTTGTCCCAGAGAGGTGGGCTGGACTTCGTTCAATTTCTGGCGCACTTCGTTGGACAACCCGGGTACCTCTTTATAGTCGAAGCTGGGAGGGATATTTATTTTCTCGAGGTTCTTGAATTTCTTCACCTCAGCTTCCTGCCTCTGTAGATAACCCTGGTACTTGCACTGGATCTCCACCTGCCTGGTTACGAGTTCCGGCAGCTTGTTGCCACGGCCCTCCAACTGCTCCACGTCACCATAAGACAACTCCGGTCGCTTCAGCAGTTGGGCCAGGGGCACGGCAGTCTCAAGTGCTGCTGACTTTTTTGTTGCCAGCAACTTATTCACCTTGGCAGTGGGCTTGATCCTGGCTCGCTCTACACGTTGAAGTTCCTCGGCAATCTGGCGCCGACGCTCTTTGAGATCTTGGAAGGTATCTTGGTCAATGAGGCCCAGTTCGTATCCCCTCTCCATGAGGCGCAGATCAGTGTTGTCTTCCCTGAGAAGCAACCTGTATTCCGCCCGGGAAGTAAAGATCCGGTAGGGCTCTTTGGTTCCCCGGGTCACGAGATCATCCACCATGACTCCCATATACGCCTCGGAGCGATCGAGAATAAAAGGAGACCTTTTCTGAACCTGCAAGGCAGCGTTTACTCCTGCCCACAACCCCTGGGCAGCAGCCTCTTCGTAGCCCGAAGTGCCGTTTATCTGACCCGCCATGAAAAGTCCGGCCACCTTCTTGGTCTCGAGAGTTGGCCTCAGCTGCGTGGGCTGGACATAGTCATACTCGATGGCGTAAGCGGGCCGCATGATCTCCGCCTCTTCCAGGCCTGGTACTGAACGGACGAGCTGTATCTGAAGGTCATAGGGGAGGCAGTTTCCTGTGCCGCTGGCATAGATCTCTTCAGTATCCAAGCCCTCGGGCTCCAGGATGACCTGATGCTTCTCCTTGTGCGGAAACTTCATTATCTTGTCTTCAAGCGACGGGCAATAGCGGGCCGACACCCCTTTGATAACCCCACTGTAAAGCGGAGATAAGTCGATATTATTCAGCACGATATCATGGGTGCGGTGATGCGTATGTCCAAGGTAACAAGAAATCTGGGGGAGGGTTATCTTTTCGGTGAAAAGGGAAAAAGGACGCGGTTTCTCGTCACCCTTTTGCTCTCTGAATTGGGAAAAATCAATGGTCTTCCGTCTCAACCTCGCTGGGGTTCCGGTCTTCATTCTACCCATCTGAAAGCCAAGCTTGGCCAGATTGTCAGCCAAACCGTCAGCGGGAAATTCCCCGGCCCGCCCCGAAGGAATTTGCTGGCTTCCTATGTGAATCAAACCATGCAAAAAGGTACCTGTGGTGAGCACTACCGTCGGAGCCATGAATTCCATACCCAGATTGTCACCAACCCCAACTACCCGGTTGCCTTCAACCAGAACCACTTCCACCAAGCTCTGCTTGATATCCAAGTTCTCTTGCCGTTCCAACACAGACTTCATCTTGGCACGGTAAAGCACTTTGTCGTTTTGACAACGCGTTCCCTGGACCGCCGGCCCTTTGCGCGTATTCAGGGTACGGAACTGGATGCCAGTTTGATCCGCCACTTTGCCAATCTCACCCCCCAGAACATCCACCTCTTTGACCAGGTGCCCTTTTCCCAAGCCACCCACCGAAGGTGAGCAGGGCATGTGAGCTACAGTGTCCAGATAGATGGTGAATAGCACGGTGCTACATCCCATGCGAGCGGAGGCCAAAGCTGCCTCACACCCTGCATGCCCTCCTCCCACAACTATGACATCGTATGTCTTCGGATAGACGCTCATTGGAACCTAGGAAAGCTAGACCAGTAAGCTGGATCAAAGTTCAATTGTTTTGCCCGCAAACACGTCTAGTGGTTTTGGAGTGCTGAAGTATAGTAGTAATAGAAATTCCAAATCACAAATCACAAATATCAAACAAATAACAATGACCAAAATTGTCCGCGCTTCGCTTGGACTCCCCACCCTGCGGGCGGGTCCCCAGTTTCAAAATTCCAAACTTGTTTTGGTCATTGAGTATTGGAATTTGAGATTTGTTTGTAATTTGGTGCTTGGAATTTGATATTTCGCAATGCTCCACTGATCCATTACTCCACCTGACTCTAGCAAGGACCACGTAATTTCTGGAGGTTATCCTTTGGATTATATATTATAATGCTCCGGATGAATACTAGTCGTTATCGGGATCTAAACACCGCACTCCAAGAGCAGTTCGGATGCCGTGTCCAGAAGATTACTCTGGATGCGGCACTAACCTGCCCGAACCGAGATGGCACCCTGGGCGTAGGCGGCTGCATCTATTGCAATGTCAGAGGTTCGGGGACCGGCTTATCCCAACAGTACACCATCCCCCAACAACTGGAACGTGGTAAAGATCGGTTGCGCCGCCGCTATAAGGCGAAAAAGTTTATTGCCTATTTCCAGTCTTTCTCCAACACTTACGGGCATTTGGATGAACTAAAACGCCTCTATTTAGAGGCCCTTGCCATAGAGGATGTGGTGGGTCTTGCCATTGGAACCAGGCCTGACTGCGTGGCTGACAATGTTCTGGACATGTTGGCCGATTTGAACCGGCGGACTTACTTATGGCTAGAATACGGCCTACAATCTATACACGACCGCACTCTCAGACTGATCAACCGGGGCCACGACGTTGCAGCCTTTGTGGATGCAGTGGAGCGAACCCGGCGGCGTGGCCTTGACATCTGCGTCCACGTTATCTTGGGACTTCCCGATGAGGATAAGGCGGAAATGCTGGCCACAGCGCGGGCCCTGGCCAAGCTCGACATTCAGGGGATCAAAATTCACCTTCTTTATGTTATTAAGGGCACACCACTTGCAGATCTCTACCAGCGTGAAAACTATCGTTGTCTGAGCCGTGAGGAGTATGTGGATATTGTCTGCGAGTTTATAGCTCTGCTTCCCCCACAGGTGGTCATTCATAGGCTCACCGGTGATCCTCACCCGGATGAACTCCTGGCCCCGAAGTGGGCCCTGGACAAACAGACCAATCTGCAGGCTATCCGTGACACCTTGGAAAGTCGCGATCTTTGGCAAGGAAAGCATTTCAGCGGGCAGTAGGCAGCTAGCAGATGCCAGGTGCGCGCTCAACTCTCCAAAGATCACCATTGTCCGTAGTTCCGCCCAAGGCGGATCAGTGGTCCGTGGCATATTTAATAAGATATGCTTGCATTAATGACGTAACTTGCTAACATCTCTCACTATCGAATTGAGATGGATTTGAATGCTGACTCCCTGCAACTGACGACGGACGTGCATCTGCCGCTGTAAGAACCATTGACTATGGAGACCTCCACCCTGCATCAAGACTCCCCGCGTGCCTGGATCGGTCCGTTTCTTTTTCTCAATGTCCTAATGTTCCTGGTTTTTTCCAACGTTGCCATTTTCTATCTCTATCCTATCTATCTTAAAGCGATCGGGAGCAGCAAGACCACCATCGGTTGGGTCATGGGCCTCATGCCCATCAGTACTGTAGTTTCCAGGCCCTATATGGGGAAATTGGTGGCGCGTCGGGGCGAACAGTGGGTTATTCTCCTGGGTCTTATCATTATTTTCTTCACCACCTTGGCATACCACGGACTCCAGCAAGTGGGATGGCCCATGCTCCTTGTTCGAGTCTCACACGGTATAGGATTTTCAGCATTTATCTCCGCTTCCTACACTGCGGTGGCCCAGTGGGTCCCAGCAAAGCGACGAGGCCAGGCCTACAGTTACATCGGCGCTACCATCCTGGCAGCTGTAGCCCTTATGCCTCTAGCAGGTGAACACCTGGTCAAGGGTTTTGGATATCCTGCCTTGTTCAACGGTGCGGCTGCCACCGTGCTACTCGCTGCTATTCTGACCTTTACCCCGGCTACAAGTCGTGCCGTCGCAACAAGCAGATATGAGGGTTCTGTTCTCTATGGTCCATTACTGCGAAGACGATCAACTTGTCTCCTGCTTCTGGCAATCCTACTCTTTGTCCAGGGCCACGCCACGGTACTGAACTTTGTCGCTCTCCAGGCTGACAGACTGGGACTACCTCCCGGACACTATTTCGCGATCGCTGCATCTTTGGCTTTCATCTTGCGCCTCGCTGCTGCATCTTTCATCGATCGATGGGGTAAAAAGCGTTTTATGAAAGTTTCCTATGTTTCTTTTGGAATCGGCATTTGCTCCATCCCCCTGATCTCTCACCCACCGGCGTTTTATGCCTCCGCTTTCCTCTACGGTGCAGGGCTTGCTTTCCTGTTTCCAGCGGCCGTAGCACTGGCCGCGGACCAGGCGAGAAAACCGGAAGAACTCCCTGGCATGATGAGTTTGGCCACTGCGGTCTTCGACCTAGGTTTTATCAGCGGTTCAGTGATCTCCGGCTGGTTTGCCGATCTTTTTTCACTGGACATCCTATTCCTGGGTGTCGGCGCTCTCAGCTTTCTCGGTTTCGTGCTGATGTACTCACCCATCGACGAGGCACCAACCTCGTAACTTAACACCTCAAATACACGTCACTGGTAATCCCTTCATTATTCAGAAATTTAGGAATTTAGGAATTCTATCGGTAGGATATTCCAATTTCCTAATTCCTCAATTCTTCGCGCTCGCTGCGCTCCGCTCAGTCCCCACCCCTTCAGGGCGGGGCCCCGGTTTCCCCAATTCTTCAATTGTTTTCTGCTGACAAAAAGCGTCAGTTTGCGCCGTTTAGGGTCCGAAGGCTGACGAGGGTGGTGGATGTTGACTCCACCATCACCCTTCCATCTTACTGATTATATTACTAAATAAATGATAGCATAAAAAAGAACTGGAGTTGGCACCACTCATGCACTGAGTCGTGAGTACTTGGCAAATCAAACGCGTAAAAATATGGAACACTCAAACGACAGAGGAAATGTTATGTCTGATCTGGAAAGAGTTGTTAAGGAAGCTGAGATCTTGAAATGGGCCGAAGAAAATCGCAGGTGCAAGCTCACTGATGCGCCCCATTGGATCGTTATGGCCCTCATGGAAGACATCGTCTATTTCGATTGTCATCTTGTCGAGCAGTTAGTTATGGCTTTGAACGGATCCTGGGGGGCAGTTATGCAAGATGGATATCTCGAGCACGCCACTGAAAAGCTCATGACCAACGTCTTGCTTGCCAGCCTTCATGAGGATGGTTACATTGAGATCTCATCTGGCTTGATGGACGACCCACGGTTGTTTGATTTTGACCACGACCTTGACGTTCAAATGAGTTTGACCCAATCAGGGGAGGAAGCCCAGGTATGGGAGGAACTTAATCTGTTTGAGCCCATCGCTCGCCAGGTTGAGCTTCAATAGCAGGGTAAGCTGACACCATTTGACGCAGCAAACAACGATTTTGCCACTCTCCGCGCAGACCACGCACAGAAAGGGCCCGAAGCCACATAAGCTCCGGGCCCTTTCGCTATTATCCACCGCTTGAAGGTTAGACCCTCTGAATAGCGACCCTGTGGGAGTGGCTTTCCAGCCACGACTTTTCCCTTTGTCCCAGAGGTCTATCGCGGCTACCCTTCGACAAGCTCAGGACAGGGAAAGCCGCTCCCACGAGTTTTCTACTCTCAATGCGTTGCAGAATTACTCAATTTCAATAAAAAGTATGTACCTCGCCCTCCAGTACCGCACCTTCTTCCCAGTCTAGAAATCGTGTACTTATATTTGCCTCGAGATTAGCCGAATTTTTGACCTTCAATCTGTTGGTTACCTCAATCTCACCTTGAATCCTACCGGCCACCGTTAGGTCTTTCGCTTTGACCGTGCCCTTCACCTCCCCCTCGGGGTAGATGTGGAGTGCTCCTTTGGTGACAATGGTGCCTTCAAATCGCCCCGCCACAAATACGTCCTTTTCGCACTCGATTGTGCCAATAACCAAACTATTTAACCCTACAACGTTCATCACCAAACTCGCAAAATAGATAAAACCTTAATACACACTTTTTCGGCAGGATAAACCTATTCGCTGCCGGCTCGCTTTTCCTTCAAGACGTCGCGGCAGTCTTCCCAGATTATACATTGAGTGCGAAATTTACAATACAATTCAGGGTCAGTGCAGATCTGACCATCTGTCAGGCACTCGTCACAGTAGCCATATTCGTACTTTTCACAATACAGCACTGCTTTTCGTTCTGGATGAAAGCGGCAGCGATATTTGTCCATCATGGCGACAGAAGCCTACTCAAAAAATGTCTTGGCGTCAAGGATCGGGCTCATTGGGTTCGCCGCATGAGGCATAGGGCAAAAGATCCCGACTACTTGCTTTACTCTGTATTATAATGGCCTGAGGAAGCCTGATTGAAGATGAACCACAGAGGCACAGAGGAGTGCTTCGCACTCATATTCGAAATACGAAACCCGAAGCACGAAACAAATATAAAATTGGTCCTCC
>PPDG01000468.1 GCA_002899795.1 Desulfobacteraceae bacterium
AGGGATTCAGGAATTTTGGAATTATCGGGCTGGAAGATACCTATTCCCAAGGTTCTCGTAATTGTGAATTCCTCAATTCCTCAAGATGTTTCATATTTCGAATTTGCCCGCGTTTTTTGCACCTGGGGCTTCTGTATCTCCGTGGTTCAATCTTTCATTTTCATCCAGCAAGAGACCCCATGAAGGGAGGATACATGGCGACAGCTCCGGTATTTGAGACCAACTTGCCAGGACTTAACTTGCTGGCAAGGGGAAAGGTAAGGGATATATATGATTTAGGGGATCACCTGCTTATTGTGGCCACAGATCGGATCTCGGCCTACGACGTGGTAATGCCCAACGGGATTCCGGACAAAGGGAGGATCCTAACCACAATCTCCTCTTTCTGGTTCAAGGCCCTGGCCGAAGTGGTGGACAATCACCTGATAACCACAGAGGTAGAGAAGTTCCCAGAAGAGTGTCAAGATTATGCAGAAGAATTGGCAAACCGGAGTATGCTGGTGGCCAAAGCGGAACCCCTGCCGGCAGAGTGCATTGTTCGTGGCTATCTCAGTGGGTCCGGGTGGAAAGACTACCAGAGCCATGGATCGGTATGCGGCATAAAGCTGACGGAAGGGCTGGTGGAATCAGCTCGTCTCGAGTCGCCCATATTCACCCCCTCCACCAAAGCTGAAAAAGGCAGTCACGACGAAAATATCGATTTCGAAACCCTCTGCCAGCAGGTGGGAACAGATTTGGCGGCACAGCTCCGCGATCTGAGCTTGGCACTCTATGAAAAGGGGGCGGCTATAGCCAGAGAGCGAGGCATAATCATCGCCGACACCAAGTTTGAGTTCGGTTTGGTCGGAGGCAAGCTCACCCTCATCGATGAGGTCCTTACTCCGGATTCGTCCAGATTCTGGCCAGCCGACAGCTATCAGCCAGGCAGGAGCCAGCAGAGCTTCGATAAGCAGTATTTGCGTGATTACCTTGACCAGTGCGGTTGGGATCGGACACCGCCTGCACCAGTTCTACCTGACGAAGTGGTGCGCAACACCCGGACCCGCTACCTGGAGGCCCTGGAACGTCTCACCAAGAGTTAGGAGCGGGATCATGGTTGAAAAGGAGTCATACTCGATCCAGCTTGAAGAAGTGGATTGGAATGACACCTCTTGCCTGATCACTTACGGCCCTCTTCCAGATAAGTTAATCCTCTCCATCCAAACCGTTGGCTTGATTCAGAAACCCTTGCTTCAGCGCAAAAGCGATGGACTTTTGCGCATCATCTGCGGCAGCCGTCGTTTAGCGATTTGCCAGCGGCTTGGTCTGAATCCCCTGTCTTGTGAAGTCTTGTCCACTTCGACATCGCCTGTTGCGAGTTTGCGAATGGCCATCTATGACAACATTGCTCAAAGAGCCTTAAATCCTGTGGAGAAATCTTTGGTTCTCACCAAGATGGCCCAACATTTGGACCAGGCACAGCTCGTTCAAGAATTCATGCCTCTGCTGGATCTGGAGCCTAGTGACACGCTTTGTGGCCGTTATAAAAAGTTGCCAGCCCTGGAGGAACCCATCCTCGATGCCATAGCTAGGGGTATACTGCACGAGCGGATAGGCTTTGTTCTTTCAGCCCTGGAGCAAGGAGACCGTCTCGCCTTCTTCAACTTTTTTGCAGAGCTTCCCTTCAGTGTGAGTGTGCAGGAGGAATTAGTGGAGACGGTTGTGGAAATAGGACGCAGGGACAATCTTACCCCGACACATATTCTGGACAGTGAAGAGGTGAATGATCTGCGGCGGGCCCACATGAGGCCGGCACGGCAACGAGCTCAACAAATTCGGAAGCAGTTGCAGGCCCGGCGTGCCCCTCGCCTCACCGCCCGGAAGGAGAGGTTTGCCAGGGAAGCCAGGGATCTTGGGCTGCCTTCTGGGGTACGTTTGATACCTCCACCTTATTTCGAGGGACCCAGATGGAGTTTGGAATGTACCTTTGAGCGCAGCCATGAGTTGGCAACGCGGCTGAGACAATTGGCTGAACTGGCCGATCAGCCTGAGTTCAAGAAAGTCATGGAAAGCGATGGATGACCAGTCATTGGGAAGAATGAAGAACCACGGAGACACAGAAACACGGGGCAGAGGCCCCGGTCAAATTCGAAATACGAAACCCGAAGCACGAAACAAATACAAAATCCGAATTCTCAAATGTTCAAAACGTAGCTACTTAAGAAGAATTATCTGGTGTTTTAATAATTTGGATTTTGGTAATTCGAATTTGTTTAGGATTTCGATATTCGGATTTCGGATTTAAGCTAGTTCTGCGCCTCGAGTGAGTGGAACGAACGGGTGGTGCACCAAATCTAGACAGTGCTTCCCGTAACCAGTGGTCTAAACTGAGGCTTACTGTCCTATGAAGTATCGTCCAGAAAAGCTGGTCATCGAAAGGGAGGTTGCTGAAAGCCCGCTGGTCAAAAGAATCCTGGCAACCTCGCCGGGCATCCCCGTAGATTGGGTTGACCGCGTCCAGGAAGATACCGTATCTGAGAATGGGACGGTTTTGGAAATCGTAAGATTTCGCGGTCGTTTTGTAAAACCCTGCCCGGGAACGCGCTCTTACAACTGCTGCGGTTATCAGATCCTAAACTTCGGAATTCAATGTAACCTTGGTTGCACCTACTGTATACTCCAAGCCTATTTTCCCAATTCAAATCTGCGCCTTTTTGCAAATACTAACGAGATGATGCAGGAGTTGGAAGAACATCTGCTCAATTCCCCTAAGCCAGTGCACCGTATAGGAACCGGAGAGTTCACGGACAGTCTGCTCTTGGATCCATGGACTGGTATGAGTGAAGTATTAGTGCCTTTCTTTGCCCGACAATCCAAGGCGGTCCTTGAGCTGAAGACCAAGACCACTAATGTTGACCTTCTCGAAAGCTTAGAGCATGGCGGCCACACTATTGTAGCTTGGTCACTAAACCCGCCCCAGGTGATCGCCGAAGAGGAATCTGGTGCTGCTCCTTTGGAAGCGAGATTGGAAGCAGCACAACGCTGCCAAGAGTGGGGCTATCGAGTTGCTTTTCATTTTGATCCACTTCTGGCTTATCCTGGATGGCAACAGGGTTACCAAGAAGTTGTGGATCGTCTTTTCTCTGCTGTGGATCCGGGAGGTATCGCCTGGATCAGCCTGGGTACCCTTCGGTTCATGCCGTCTCTCAAGGCTGTAATTCAGCAACGGTACCCAAACACCTCGATTCTGGATGAAGAGTTTATCCCAGGTTTGGACGGAAAGCTGCGTTATTTTCGTGATCTCAGGGTGGAAATGTATGCTTACCTGAACGAGTTGTTACTTGGAATCCATAAGAATCTCTGCGTTTATCTCTGTATGGAGAGTGACGATGTGTGGCGGCAGGCTTTTGGATTCACGCCGGCGGAACGCGGCGGCCTGAGCGCCATGTTGGACAGGCGGGCGTTGTCCTAATTTGTACGTGCTTCAATTTGACAGTATTACAAGAGAATGTAAAGGCAGTGGTGAAGAAGCGCAAACGAACTCTGAGATTTCGTAATTATTCTCATGAAACGCTGGTCAAGCGTCTCGTCCGCAAGGTGCTGTTACCAATAGCGCGACTGTGGTTCGGTACCTGCCGGGTAACTATTCTCAATGAAGGGGTCTACCGGGATTACTTCCTTTCCGATCAACCCATTGTTGGGGGCACGTGGCACCGCGGCGCCGTCTATTTCCTTTACTTCTTCGGTAATCTCCAGCCAAGGATTATGATCAGCCAAAGCAAGGACGGGGAGATTCTTGCGCAGTATGCCTCAGGCTTTGGTGTTGTTCCGGTGCGTGGATCCTCCAGCAAGGGGGGCCGTGATGCTTTAGAGCAGATGCGGCTTTATTTGCAGGGAGGAGGCAAGGCGTGCGCCACCGTTCTCGATGGGCCCCGAGGACCGGCCTATGTGGCCAAGAAGGGTATGATCTATCTGGCTAAACTCACGGGAGCGCCTCTCATTCCAATCATCTGGTCCGCCAACCGGACCATTACTTTGCGAAATAGCTGGGACAAAACCGTTCTGCCGCTACCCTGGAGTCGGGTCTATGTAGCCTTTGGCGAGCCAATCTTCATTCCCTCAGAAAGCAGCAGTAAAGATCTGGAGAGATATCGGCGGTTGGCAGAGGAACGGTTGAACACTATGATGGCAGAGGTGGATCGCCGGTGTGGCTATCGTTGAGAACCGCTTACTGCTTACCGCTTACATATGATCAGACGTCTCACACTCACCCTGATTCTTGTTCTACTCGCCTGCGGGTGGACCTCCCCAGCGGCAGATGCTGATTCGCTGCGTGTTAAAGTGCACTGGGTGGATGACGGTGACACCATTGTAGTGGCAGGAGGCGAACGGGTACGATACCTTGGTATCAACACCCCTGAGGTTGCCCACAAGGACGAGCCGGGAGAGCCTTTTGGTGATGAGGCTAAGGATTTCAACAAGAAGCTGGTACAGGGCCGCTGGATAAACCTCGAGTTGGCTGAACAGCAGCGCGACCACTATGGTAGGCTACTGGCCTATGTTTTCCTGGCGGACGGAACCTTTGTGAATGGTGAACTGGTTCGCCAGGGCTATGCCCACCTGTTACGAAAACAGCCAAAGCTACATTACTGGGAACGGCTACTGGCTCTTCAGCGCCAGGCTCTGAAGGAGAAAAAGGGTATGTGGTCGCTACCTGTTGTAAAGCCGGAGAAGTTTTATATTGGCAACAAACGAAGCTGGATCTTCCATCGGCCTCACTGCCAGTTTGGCCGAAAGACAGCCGCTGGCAATCGACTTAGATTCAGAGATCGTTACGAAGCTTTGTACCATGGGCTCAGCCCTGGCCGTCGTTGTAAACCGTGATGATTGGTAAGCAGTGAGAAGTAAGCAGTAAGCAGAGGGGTGCACTATGCCACGAGATTACCCAGATCGTCCAATAGTTGGAGTGGCGGCGGTTGTTATTGAAGATGAGCGGGTTGTCTTGGTGCGACGCGGTCGCCCGCCGGCATACGGCGAATGGTCGTTGCCAGGAGGGGCAGTGGAGCCGGGAGAGACTTTGGAGAAGGCCGTTGTACGTGAAGTTGAAGAGGAGATTGGTCTCAATGTAGAAGTAGTGGAAGTCGTTGCCGTTCTAGATCGGATTTTTTGGGACCAGGAAGGACAGGTCCAGTATCATTATGTGCTCGTAGACTTCCTTTGCCGCAAAACTGGAGGAAAACTACAGGCCAGCAGCGATGCAATTTCCTGTGCTCAAGTTCCTTTTTCGGCTCTCGCACAATACAATCTTACCAAAGAAACCAGAGAGGTCATCAGTAAGGCTTACCAACGTCTCAGCGGAGGCACTCCCTCCATCTATACGGTCAAAGAAGCCACCTCAATCCATTGGTAAAATATCCCTGGTGATACTCTGTTAGTGAATCTCCTGTAAAAAAGGACTTGACACCGAGAGTTAAATCAAGATAATGACGGACTGGTCCGTCACAATATTTTCTGGGCTATGGCCACGGCAAGGGATATGGAGAAATATTCTCAACTGGATCAGGATAAGCGGGCGGCGCTGTTGAGTTTGCTCTCACAGGATGCGGCTGCGGATCACTCCGCCTGGCAGCTATTCTGGCAGGACGTGCTGGGTGATGAAGCTGGCTCGGGCGGAGAAGACCTGGAAACACTGTTTTCGGTTTTTGAGGAGGGGATTTCCCAAATTACTCTCGCCAATCTGGAAGCTGAAATTGTCATTTCCCAATGGGTTAAGGAGGTTATCAGGATAGCTAAGCGTCGAGGTTCAGACCAAGCAGATTTCAGCGAGCTCTTGCTCACTCGGCAGCTTTCTAAACAGGTTGGACCTCGCGATCAAGGTAGGCCTCAGACTTCCGATACCCGTGAGAAGATCCTGACCGCGGCACTGGAAGTCTTTTCTGCCCAGGGTTTCCATGGCACTACCGTGGATGAAATCGCGCAGCGTGCTGAGTTGGGGAAGGGAACGGTATACCGCCATTTCCACAGCAAGAAAGGGCTTTTTTCTGAGCTAATCCGCTCAAAGGTCGCCGAACTGGAGCAGGCTGTCGCTGGCGCCATAGATCCGCGGACAGACGTGCTTGAGATTATTGAGGCCTACTTGAGAATCTATTTTGCCTTTTTCGACCGCAACCGAAATCTGTATAAGGTTCTTATCCAGGAGCAGAGCGATTTTGGTGCTGAGGTCAAGGCTCTTTATATTGGCAACATTTTGAAGAAAGTACCGTTGCTCAAGCGTAAGATCCTGCAAGCCGCTAAAAGTGGCCTTCTCAAACAAATGGACTTCCACACCGTTTTCTACGGTGTGATGGGTTTTATCGATGGCATAATGCAGAAATGGCTGGCCAGTGATGGCGAATACTCTTTGGTGGATGATTTGCCCACCGTCGTCGAGACCGTCTTTTATGGTTTTGTGAATCCTGAGTTGCCAGGGGAGTCGGCTGGGAATCAGCCCAGGTGACACCTCCCTGGCTGAGGGGTTGATTAGAACCGAGTACCTCTCAGTACCACAAGTCAGGTGGTGGAAAAGAGTTTGGCCAGGATGATTTGAAGAAACCAAAAGAGAAAGGAGGGATGCCCTCGAAGGATGTAGACTGCAGTACCTATGATGGAACTTTACCCAGTCGCAAGCGACAGAAGACGGATGAGGTCGATATTAGTTTTTACAGTTGTTCCACTGATGATTAACAATCTGATTTTGAAAAGATTCCTGGAGGAGAAAGTATGGACGTAGCTGCAATGAAAGATAAGGTCGTAGAGATTATCTCCAATCAATTAGGAATTGATCAAGGAGATGTAACTCCTGAGGCCAGCGTGGTAGACGACCTAGGAGCTGATTCCCTGGACGTGGTTGAACTGGTCATGGCGTTGGAAGAAGAATTCAACCTTGAAATCCCTGATGAGGAAGCAGAAAAGATCAAGAGCGTTAATGATATCTTCAGCCACATGGAAAATGCTCTCCAGTCAGCATAAAGGAGCAAACAATCTCGGTCTATGGCAGTAACGAACTAGACCGAGACGAACGGCCGCGGTTTCGGATTTAGCCGCGGCCGCTCTTTTTAAGAACCAGGCTTGGGACGAGCCCGGGCTAGGCTAGCATGACTACTGGTTGTAAAAAATACTACCACCCCGTATACTAGTCTAGTATCTGGCAACAGAATTATGTACTGGCGGCCCAAAGGAGACTACGCCTGGCAAGGTCGCTGAAAAGGTACCTATTTTTGCAAGAAAGCACTAATCCTCTGACTCATCGGAGCTTACGCTCGATTTGATGGTGCGAAAAACACTCTGAAAGACACCTTCAAATTGAGTGGGGGAAACCCGACCGATTTCAATGAATTTCACTACTACTTCCTTGGCAATCTTCAGTATTCTTTCTTCATCTCGTGTCATTCTTCATGCACCTCCTCACACAAGAAAGCCCCTGCTGGTTGGAAGAAGGCCTGTTTTTTCTTTACGCAGCAGAGGCTTCTGAGGCGAAGGAAAACCGTGTACAGCACTCCAACCCTCGGATTCTTTATACCAGAGAGAATGTCCAGAAGCAAGCGAGACATTTGGTGCTCGTATCACAGAGAATAGTTTCAATTGTTGGGTGCAGTAACATGCCACTTTTGTGCAGAGAATAAGGAGGTACTATGAGTTTGGCTGACTGGCCGTTCGTACTGCTGGGGCTAATGTTTCTGATTGCCTCCTCTGCCTTTTTTTCTGGTTCTGAGACCGCCCTGATGGCCGTTGATCGCTGGCGCATTCGTCACCTTAGTCGGAAGGGGAGACGTGCGCGACTGGTGGAAAAAACGCTTAAGGAACCGGAGAAGCTTATAGGAACGATCCTTTTGGGAAATAACTTGGTGAATGTGGCGGCTTCAGCTCTCGCCACTTCAATCGCCATCAAGTTCGTCGGCGAAGAGGGAGTCATCTGGTCTACTCTGATTATGACATTGCTCATCCTTGTGTTCGCAGAGATCACTCCCAAAACTGTTGCAGCCTACTATCCAGAGCAGATGTCCATTCTCATAGTCCAGCCCATCTATGTTCTCATTAAGCTGTTCTATCCAATAGTACGCGTACTTTCAGCGGTGAGTAACAAGCTCATCGCTTTGCTGCGCTTGGAAAAGTCTGGTCTTGAGCCCTTATTGGGCATTGAGGAAATTGCTGGCATGATTCAGGTCGGTGCTGAGGAGGGGGTTTTGAAGAGAAGGGATGAGGAGATGCTCCAGGCGGTTCTGACCCTGGATAGGATTCCGGTTGAGTCCGTAATGTTACCGACGCGAGACGTTGTTGCCTTCGAGATCGACACGCCCCATGAAGAGGTTATGGCTAGAGTGAAGGAAAGTGAGTTTTCGCGGTATCCAGTATATCAGGAAAGCAAGAGCGAAGTGTCGGGATTTGTGCATATCAAGGATCTTTTCAAGTGGACGGGCACGCCCGGGCAGTTTTCACTTAAGAAGATCATGCGGCGGGCCAGCTATGTCCCGGAGGGCAAGTCGCTTCGTCAGCAATTGGTGGACTTTCAGAAAAGTCGAATCCACCTAGCCTTTGTGGTGGACGAGTATGGTGAGGTTGTCGGGATCGTATCTCTCGAAGATATTCTTGAAGAGATTGTGGGGGAAATAGAGGATGAACATGACAGATTTCTTCGCCGGATCCTGCCACAGGGCGACGGATCGTTTCTTGTGGATGGTAGCGTCTCCATACGCGACCTGAATAAGTGGCTGACTTGGCATCTCCCGGAAGATGGATACCAGACCATCGCCGGGCTTGTGCTAACCCTTTTTGGCCGTTTGCCCGAGATGGGAGAAGAGGTGCGATGGCGAACTTTTCATTTTCGGGTGGAGGAGATGTTCGAAAAAGCGATTACCCAGATCCGAGTCATCCGGGAGCAGGAGCCGGAAAAACCAGAAGGTCAGGTATTCGATCAGGAAGCCTAAAATCACGAGCCCGGATATTTCATGAGTTGAGACCGTGGAGAAGGGCTTGCCACGCACAGCGCAGGCTCTTGCTCCGCGTGCCGGGCAATTGGTGCAATATCCGGGCTAGAATTTTACGGTGTTG
>PPDG01000362.1 GCA_002899795.1 Desulfobacteraceae bacterium
CATGGCGGAGGATATCCACATCACCTTCAAAAAGCAAACTTTAAATTATCCGATTATACTCTTCAAATAGGAAAATTATTCCATAACTACCAGATAACACAACCAAACAAAGTTTTTCGCTGTTTTTCGAAGAAAAATTGATGATAACGATTACGAACGAGTTCGTGCATACCCGAATCGACAGGTTGGAGTCTCCCTGAGTTTCTCTGGCATAAACCATTACGCTTTGAAGTTGGAGGTTTGAGGCAACAAATCATGAAGGAAAATGCTTTTGCTTCCAACCTTAAGGGCAGGTCCGCTAGGCGGACCTGGCCGCTCCTCCTACCTCAAACTGGCCGAAAGGCCACTGTCTTCTGACCTCTGACTTCCGACTTCTGACCTCTAATCTCCGTCTCGCCGTTTCTCCGCGTCCCCGCGTCGTCCCGCTGTGCCTAGTGCTTAGTGTCTACTTGTCCTGAGCCTGTCGAAGGGGTGCCTAGTTGAAACGGCTGCCCGCTGTCAGCTGCAATCTGCCTCCTGATCTCTGCCCGCTACCTGCTGACTTCTGTCCTCTGATCTCTGACCTCCGACCTCCGACCTCTGTCTTTAATGCTGCCTCCTGTCCTCTGTCCTCTGTCGTCTTTCCTCTGTCCTCTGATCCCTGACCTCCGACCTCTGTCTTCTGTCCTCTGCCCTCTGCCCGCTGCCTGCTGTCTCCTACCTCCGGCTTGCTCCTTTACAAGACCTTTTGCTTCATGTTACAAGAAAAACGAAAGCCTTCAGCCGTTAGCTTTCAGCTCTCAGCTAAAATAACACCTTAAAAATCTTTCTCTAATCTAGAGCATTAGGGCTTCACTTAGAGCTTCAGCAAAAGAAATCTGAGATTTTTGAGCTCTTTGTTTTATTTGCGGAGTCTTTTTTCATCCCGCTGGTGGCTGATTGCTGAAAGCTGATATCCCCAATGACAAAATGGCAGCCACAAGATCACTATTTCCACCGGGCGAAAAAAGAAGGTTTTATTGCCCGGTCAGTCTACAAGCTGGAAGAGGTTGACCGACGCGTCCGGTTATTGAAACCAGGTCAGCGGGTCCTCGACCTGGGCTGTCATCCAGGATCATGGCTGCAATACTGTGCCCGGGTTGTAGGAAAACGCGGTTTGGTGGTGGGGGTAGATACCCGCAAGATCTCTGTTGAGTTGCCACCTCATGTCAAGTTTATCCAGGCTGATGTTTTTGAGCTTTCGCCCGCCGACCTTCATCACTTCTCCAAAGAGTTCGATGTGGTGCTAAGTGATCTGGCACCAGCCACTACCGGAATTCGTTCCGTGGACAGCAACCGCTCGGCTATAATTCTTCGGCAAGCTTTGGCTCTAGCCGAGGACCTGTTGGTGCCTGGTGGTCACTTCCTGGGGAAAATTTTCCAGGGCTCTGGTTTCGACGAAATGGTCAAAGAACTCAAGAGCAGATTCGGCAAAGTCAAAGGCATCAAACCTCGAGCCACTCGCAAGGAAAGCAAGGAAATTTTTCTCGTTGCCATGGACAAAAAGGCTTAGTATTTAATGTAACTATTGCGATAATGACGCGGAGCAACGGAGACACGGGGAAACGGCGACCAATTTGACCGCAAATAACCAAAGAACAGAATACCTTTACGATAAGAACAATCTGAGTTCAATCGGGGAGAACCGAAATGTCCGGACATTCGAAATGGCACAGTATTCGTCACAAAAAAGGTGCCACTGACGTCAAACGGGGTAAAATCTTTTCCAGGATAAACAAAGAGCTGATGGTAGCCGCCCGCATGGGTGGTGGCGATCCCTCGGCTAATCCTCGATTGCGGCAGGCCATCGCTTCTGCCAAAGCTGAAAACATGCCCAAAGATAACATCGAGCGCGCCATTAAGAAGGGTACGGGCGAACTGGAAGGGGTCAACTACGAGGAACATGTGTACGAGGGTTATGCTCCGGGAGGTGTGGCCTTATTGATCGAAGTCATGACCGACAACAAGAATCGCGCCGCTGCTGATATTCGCTATGTCTTCAACAAACGCGGGGGCAGCCTGGGTGAGGCCGGCTGCGTGGCCTGGATGTTTGACAAGAAAGGACTAATCGTTTTTGAACAAGAGCTGGTAGATGAGGACAAAATTTTGGAGGTGGCCTTGGAAGCGGGCGCCGATGATGTGATTACCACTGAGGATCAGTATGAAGTCCACACCGAACTTGCTTCCTTTGAATCAGTGAAGCAAGCCTTCGACGACCAGGAACTACAATACACCATGGCAGAAATAACCATGATGCCCCAGAATACCGTACAGGTGGATGACGAGGCCCAGGCTGCTCAGGTACTCAAACTGATGGATGCCATTGAGGACGCTGACGATGTCCAGAAGGTCTATGCCAATTTCGATATTCCAGACGAGATTCTTCAACGGATCACATAGGTTGGTGAGAGGTAAGGTGTAAGGAGTTAAGGTTTCAGGTGTCAGGTGTCAAAAACAATACGGCGCATGTCGTAAGGCGCAAGGAATAGAGTTACAAAAAACTTTACCTTATGCCTTGAGCCCTGTGCCTAAAAGCAGATCACCAATAACAGTTGACCAACTAGATAAGCCATCATGCGAATAATAGGCATAGATCCGGGTTCCACGGTTACCGGTTATGGCATTGTGGAACAGGTCAATCTCCGATTGTGTCATGTGGCCAGTGGCCGGGTTGCCTCTCCCGCCCGGATGTCTTTTCACGAGCGGCTGAAAAGAATATATGTGGAACTGGAGAAGGTCATAGCCTGTTACGAGCCTGGGGCTATGGCCGTGGAAGACCTCTTTGTATCCCGCAACATCAGGAGTGCACTGAAATTGGGCCATGCCCGGGGCGTGGCTATTTTGGCTGGGTTAAACGCTGATCTGCCCATTGGCGAATATTCTCCGTTGGAAGTAAAAAAGGCACTGGTGGGATACGGCCGAGCCCATAAGACACAAGTCCAGGAAATGGTCCGAACCCTTCTTTGTCTTGACGAACTTCCTGAGTCCAACACAGCGGACGCACTAGCCGTCGCCATTTGCCATCTACATTGTTGCCAGGGAATTGGAAAGCTCATTCACGGGAGTCAACGATGATTGCCCATATCGAGGGGCGCCTCCACTTCAAGTCACCGGAACACCTTATTATTGACGTAGATGGCATTGGCTACCAAGTCCACGTGCCTCTCACCACTTTCTACGAACTTCCCGATGTTGGAAATACAGTGGTTTTGCACATCCATACCCACGTACGCGAAGATGCCCTGCAGCTCTATGGTTTTCAGGCGCAAGAGGAAAAAGCGCTTTTTATTCGTCTTATGGGCGTGGCCGGAATTGGGCCTCGCCTGGCGGTAAACATCCTCTCCGGGATTAGTCCCGCTGAGCTGGCCGAGTCTTTGCTGCAAGGTGATCTCGCCAGGCTGATTTCCATACCGGGAGTCGGGCGTAAAACCGCAGAGCGCATAATGTTGGAAATGCGGGACAAACTGCCCGCTTTGGCAGCAGATCGAGATATCGTTTTGTCAGTCAAGAATGCAGCTGCTGAGGCGTTGATTAATGATGCCGTTTCAGCCCTCGTTAATCTGGGCTACAAAAAGGGAGTGGCTCAGCGGGCTATTGACCAGGCTCAACAACGGCTGCAAGGAGAAATGACCCTAGAGAGGTTGCTGAAGGAGTCGCTGCGCGCATTGGCGTGAGCGGATTTCGGATTTCGGATTGCGGATTGCGGATTTGAAAATTCGAAATTCGCAATTCGAAATTGCCTCTCCATGCCCTATGCTCTATGCTCTATGCTCTATGCTGCGAACGAAGTGAGCTACAACGGACGACGGACCACGGACCACGGACGAACAAATGGAAGAACGGCTATTCAATGGAGAAGAAAGGGACGAAGAGGTTGGCTTCGACATCAGCCTACGCCCTCTCAGCCTTGCTGAATTTGTCGGTCAAGAAGGGATTAAAGACAACCTGAAAGTCTTCATTGAAGCTGCAAGGGGCCGGCATGAGGCCCTTGACCACGTTCTTGTCCACGGCTTTCCTGGCCTGGGTAAAACCACTATTGCCCATATAATCTCCCAAGAACTCAATGTTAACATCCGGACGACCTCGGGGCCGGTGCTGGAACGGGCCGGAGATCTGGCCGCCATCCTCACCAACCTGGAATCTCGCGATGTCCTGTTCATTGATGAGATTCACCGGTTGAATTATGTGGTGGAGGAAGTCCTCTACCCTGCCATGGAGGACTTTCAGTTGGATCTCGTTATCGGCCAGGGGCCCAGTGCCAGGACCGTAAGGTTGGACGTGCCCCAGTTTACCCTGGTGGGCGCCACCACCCGTGCCGGGCTCCTGACTCCGCCTCTCCGTGATCGCTTCGGCGTGGTACTGCGTTTGGATTTTTATAACCCGGAGGAGCTCGCTCTTATTGTCAGCCGCGCCGCCAGAATCCTCGGGATCTCCATTGATGAGAGTGGAGCCTTTGAAATCGCCCGGCGATCCCGGGGCACGCCCAGAGTGGCCAACCGGCTCCTGCGCCGGGTACGTGATTACGCCCAGGTGCGAGCTGACGGCGTTATTAACCGACCAGTAACCGATGCCGCCCTAAAGATGCTCGGGGTGGATGAAAAGGGACTGGACAAAATGGACCGTAAGATTCTCCTTACACTCATCGAAAAATTTGACGGTGGTCCCGTTGGAGTCGATACCCTGTCAACCGTAGTGGGTGAGGAAAGGGACACTTTGGAAGATGTCTATGAACCTTATTTGGTGCAAGAAGGTTATTTGAACCGAACCCCCAGGGGGCGCATGGCCACCCGACTCGCCTACGAACACTTCAACTTAGCTCCTAACCGGCAGGTCCAACAGCCAGAGCTGTTCGAACAAGAGAAGTAGGGGGCTTCAATGGTCCTTACCTCATGCGGGAGTCTGCCGGAGCGCTAGATTCACTGAAAATTCCAAATCACAAATCACAAATATCAAACAAATAACAATGACCGAAATTTCAAATTCTAAACCTGTTTTTTGTCTTGGTCATTGAAAATGCTCCAGCGAGCGCATTCCCCGCAGCTTGCTGCAGGGTTAGCGAGCGAACTACAATAAAATGGTATCAATACCTTACATTTCGAAGATTCCCTGCAGCTTACTGCAGGGAGCTTCAATATTGGAATTTGAGATTTGTTTGTAATTTGGTGCTTGAAATTTGATATTTTGCAATACTCCAATACCACTAGCCATCTTTACCGGTACAACCGTTGAAATTTGACTTGGCCTCGTGGTCCAGGTTTTCTATGACTAAATAAAGAAGCCGCAAGTGTTCCCACCTGCGGCTTTTTTAGCAAATTCTTATAGCTGTCTATTTAGTGACTCGAGTCCTTTTTGAAAAGGTTCAGAAGAGTTCGACCCAGGGCTACCATGGTACCCATGCCAATTGCTCCAAGCGCACCATAGAAAGCAACAAAAAAAACGACGTGGCTTGGATCGTGCCATGGTATATCCCAAGGCAACAGGCTCTGGACGCTCCGAGCTAGCCCCGAACACAGAAGTTCTCCGATGTACATGGTCTCTCCCCTATTAACTCTTGGAAAGTGATGTGTGACTCGGAAAGTAAGATGTGAAATGATTAGCAAAGTATTGCAGTCATGTCAATAGAAAAGCGTGTCTGAAGACAGTGCCTAAAATGTACTAAAGTGAGCTAAAATGCCTAAAATTGAGGCACAGGAAAGATTCTAATCCTATATGAAAAACGACTGCTGACCGGATCTGGCTGAGGGCTGAATGGTAAAATTTCTGCAGGATGGGTACTAGCTTGGCAGGGATTAAAGGCGAAAAAAGAAGGAAGGGGATAAAGCCTAGCTTCCATCCCCTTCCTTCGTCCGTTCGTTACTTGAGTCGGATGTGTCCATCATTGTCCCCTAATGATAACGGTTTTGCCATTGGGATCGATAATGCAACGCTTGAAGAACTCTTTCAAGGATCCCCCCAACTGGTCTCGATTGCAAAAGTAGTAGTCCAGGACCCTTTTCTTCACATCAATCCGGTTCCTTCCCCTGATCTTTACGACTTTCATGGTAACCACCCCCTTTCATTGTAGATTTAAGATTGCAGATTGTAGAATTTAGAATTTGATCCAATAAAAAAACCCCGAACCATTAAGGTCTCGGGGCTTGTAGGCACAAATCTGAAAGGACCCATCAGGGCCGTTTAGAAACAAACTTCAGACGTACCAAACCGAGCCCTCGATCTTGCTGGCTCATCTGAACTACAACTAAGGTACAACTATTACTAGACGGGTCGTCCAATCTCTTTTCCTATTTCCAAATAAAAAATATGCACTGCGTTTCTAATCCTCTTTCCCCTTTTTGTCAAGCTATTTCTTAGAATTCCGCAATCCGAAATCCGAAATTCTACTCTATGCTCCATGCCCTATGCCCCATGCTCAGTTCTACTGACTCCTAGCTCCTAGATTCTTCTACCTTGCGCCTTGCGCCCTGAGCCTTGTGCCACCTCCCCCATGCTCTCTGTTCTATGCATTATCTCTACTGACTACTGGCTACTTGTATTTCTTTGCAAAACTTCTTATATTCTTTGCCGTTATGGGTAAATTCAAACGTCTGAAGAACCAGACCCTAGCCAAAGTCTACACCAAGATTCCCTCGCTCGTGGACCTTTATGCTAAAGGAGCAGAACTGGTGGTCAACACCACCACCCCTTTCTCTCCTCTAAACAAACCCCTTGAACGGTGCCGCCTCGTCCTTGTTACCACAGGGGGCATCCACGCCATAGACCAGAAGCCCTTTGACATGTCAGACAAAAAGGGCGACCCCTCCTATCGAGAGCTCCCCTCAGACATTGGCGTAGAGCAACTGACCATCACCCATGACTACTACAACCATGCCGATGCCCTTGCCGATCCCAATTTAGTACTGCCCATAGAACCCCTGCGGCAGTTGCTTCACCAGGGGATGATTGGCTCGATTGGCCCCAGGTTTTTCAGCTTCATGGGCCATGTTTTGGGAGAGCACCTCAAGACATTGACCGACACCACTGCACCGGAGGTTGCTGCGGCTCTGATTGCCGACGAGGTGGACGCAGCTTTTCTAACCCCAACCTGAGGTCTCTGTAATCAATCCGTTGGATTGATCCAGCGCATCCTTGAAGAGAAGGGAATCTCTACGGTATCTATTTCCCTCAATTTGGCCATTACCAAGAAGGTCAAGCCGCCTCGGGCATTGTACCCGGGCTTCTCGCTGGGTCATCCCCTGGGACGAGCCCATGACAGGGATATCCAGTTGCAGGTACTGCGAGACGCTCTCGGGCTGTTGGAGATGGATTTAGAGCCGGGCGAGGTGGTGATTAAGTCGTACTAGATGCTTGGCATCTAGTATGGCGAGACGGAAGTTGATGGAAATTACAAATCACAAAACCCAAATAACAAACAAATAACAATGACCGAAATTCAAAATTTCAAACCTTCACATCATCTTAAAAAAAGAGAACCTCGAATATGTTTGGGTCATTGAATATTGGAATTTGGGATTTATCTGTAATTTGGTGCTTGGGATTTGGGATTTCGGAATGCGTATTGAGAAATGCGAAATGAGTATTGAGTTCCTCTCCACTACTTGCTGCTGACTACTGGCTACTTTATTTTTTCGCTATGACCTACCTGTCCTGAGCTTGTCGAAGGATGCCCTTCACCTCAACAACAAGACTCTCAACATCCCGCGGAGGGAAAAGACATCTTCAGGGTCCCTTTGGCCGAGCAATATCTGCCTGGCTACCCCTCGTACGGCCGAGTTGCGAGCGGCCTTTGTAATGAGAAGGTTGGCGAATGACTTGAAGTGGAACAATCTCTGCGCTGCCAGGTAGCCCTGATGGCGTCCAGACAGCTTCTTGCGCAGATCTCTCTCGTAATTTCCCAAAATCCGGCTGGTAAAATCATTTTTCTCAAGAGCCTCGAGGGCAACAGAAGCAGCCACCCGTCCACTTTCCAGGGCACTGCTTACCCCCTCTCCTATAAAGGGAAACGTAAGGCCGAGGGCCTCTCCCAAAACAAGGAGCCCTGGTGCGCAGGATCGTGCACCTTGAAAACCTGTGCGCATTGGGGCTGCTCTGATTGGCTCAATTTGCTCCGCCATTTGTAGATGCCGGGCTAGTGGTTTAACATGTTTATGAAAGCTCGTCAGGTTCTGGCCGATACGGGCCGTTTTCTTTCCGCCATCCAGATAAATACCGCAGCCCACATTGAAAATACCCTGTCCCAAAGGAAACATCCAGCAGTACCCGGGGAGCAGACGTCGGTCGTAGATAACGACCATGGAGCTCTCATCTATTGTCTCGGTCAGGCGGAAATACCCCCGAACACCAATGGCACTATGGTTCCTATTTATCAGGACTCCGAACACCCGCAGGATTCGGGCGTTGGCACCAGTTGCCAGGAGCACCAACCGAGCAGTAATACTAATTTTGTGTCCTTCCTGATCAAATCCTACGGCTCCCACACAGGTTTCATCCTGGACCAGCGGCTCTGATACCGTGACACCACCCAGAAAGTTGGCCCCTCGGCTACAGGCCTCCTCAAGGAGCAATGCATCCAACTCTTTCCGTGGAAGGGTGAACAAATTTCCTTCCAGCTCACACTCAGTCCCATTCGGCGCCACGAAAAGAATGCTACGGATAGGATGGGCCTTTTCTTTCACCGCTGCGTCTAGGCCGACGTTTTCCAAAACTTCCAGACTATCCTCGAGAAGACCGTCTCCGCAGACCTTCTCTCTAGGAAATGGGCTGCGCTCCACCACCAGGACATTGACTCCTTGACGGGCCAATTCCACAGCAGCCAAGCAGCCTGCCGGTCCGGCACCAATCACCAGAACGTCGGTTTGCAAGTCTCGGTTCAAGTCCTCTCCCATCCGGATTGTGAGAGTGAAAATAAGGATTTTTTGACAGGTAATAGTATTATAACTGGTAGGGATGAATACGTATAGCGCTAAGCGCTTCGCGCTGCG
>PPDG01000012.1 GCA_002899795.1 Desulfobacteraceae bacterium
TCCACCAGTCGTTCACCTTCGGCGACCATGTTGCGAGCAGCCTGAAGAGAGCGTGACAGGGAAAGAGCCGAGTTGCGCTCTTCTTCTGAGAGGTATTTGTTACGACTGCTCATGGCCAGACCGTCCGGTTCACGCACAGTGGGGTGGGCGACAATCTCCACCCCAAGATTCAAATCTTTGCTCAGTCTCTTGATCACAACCAGCTGTTGGAAATCCTTCTCTCCGAAAACGGCCAAATGGGGACGAATCGCGCCAAACAGCTTGGTGATAACCAGTGCCACGCCTGAAAAATGGCCTGTCCGATGAAAGCCGCAGAGATTCTGGGTGATATGTTCCACCTGCACCCGCGTCTGGAATCCAGACGGGTACATCTCTTCAACTTCCGGAGCAAAGATTGCCTGTACCCCAAGATCACGGCAGAGCTTAAGATCCTGTTCTAAATCCCGGGGATACTGGTCAAGATCCTCGCCCGGGCTGAACTGGGTTGGGTTAACAAATATGCTCACCACCACCTCATCAGCCCGCCGTAAGGCCTCCTCCATGAGGGCCAGATGTCCCCGGTGCAAGTAACCCATGGTGGGCACGAAGCCGACAATCTGGCCTTTCCGGTAGCGTTCTTCTCGCCATTTGGTCATCTCATCGTTTGTACGGAGGACTTCCATACGAGGCAACTCCCTGGTCATAGGGCCAGTCCTTTTGTCATGGGGAGAAGGATAAGCCCGTGGCCTCAAAAGGACAGGCTCGTTTAAGACGAGTGGGTAAGAAAGACTGATTTGAATGTATAAAGGGAAGAAAAACGAACAGCTCTGTTAAGGTTTGGTGAAGAATTTCAGCTTGCTTTCCAGGTCTTCCACCTCTGCTTCTTCTTCTTTCTGCATATCCAGCATTTTCTGATAGGTTTCTATGGTGGCGCGTATTTTCAGCTCGAACTGAGTCCGCTGCCTCTTGAGTTCGGCTATGTCTTCATGAATCTGGGCTAAACGGTTATGCGCATTGTTCAGAATACGCTCTGCTTTGACCTCAGCCTCTGAAACCAGAATCTTTGCCTCCTTCTGAGCGTTGGCCCTCATCTGCTCCACAGTTTTCTGCGCACTAATGAGCGTATTTTTCAGGGTTTGTTCTCGCCCCTGGTGTTCGCCGAGTTGGCGTTCCTTGTCCTCCAGTTCCCGCCTGAGCTCGTCAATTTGTTTGAGGTATGCACTCATCTGGTCAGCAACCTTTTGCAGGAACGACTCCACCTCCTTGGCATCCAAGCCGCGGAACCGGATGGGGAACTGCTTCTGCTGAATCTCAAGAGGGCTCAGTAGCATTGGGTTCTCCTGTTCTCTTGCTGTTTAAGGCATCCTCCACTCATGCCTCTGGTTAGTGGACGAATTGCCTGGCCAGATCATGAAGTGAAGCGACCAGGAATCTCTGCAAAAATATGATGGCCAAAATTACCACTATAGGCGAAAAATCTATACCGCCGAAAGAAAGGGGCAGCCGGCGTCTTATCGTCAATAGAACGGGATCGGTGATACTGTAAAGAAAACGGACAATAGGGTTGTACGGATCCGGGTTAACCCAGGATATAACCGCCCTAGCGATAATGATATACATGTAGAGATTGAGCACAAGGCCGATGACACTCGCGAGTGCCGCCAAGAGATTGCCCAAAATGAACATTCACATTTCCTTTCCATTTCTCCTCTAGGCAAGGGCAACATTATCTTGAATTTCTGAGAGTGTCAAGAAAAATCTTTATATTTTCAAGAGGATAACCCCTAAAGTCCTCTTCTGATTCTCGGGACGCATTGACATTTTCTCAACCTTTTCTGATAATGACCCACCTATGTTGATAATTGGCCGTAGTCATTCATCGTTCATCGTCGGCCATCTATTGGCAACCGTTACTTGAGCATATTGCAATTTCCATACTTGAAATGCAGATCACTCTTATTTACTTCAGCTCCACCAACGACTTTGGTTGCGGTACAACTGACATTATTAACTAGAATAGGGAGATTGTTATGGTTGCCTCCAAGACAATAGGATTTATCGGCGGGGGAAATATGGGTGAGGCCCTTATCAATGGGCTGTTGAAATCAGGCAGCTTTGCTGCCAGCCATATCAGGGTCAGTGACATCAGCCAGGATCGGCTCCACCACCTCCGGGACACATATCAGGTATCTATCTTTGCTGACAACGGAGAACTGGCTGGAGGTTCCGATGTGATCGTCCTGGCAGTGAAACCCCAACAAGTGGGAGATGTGCTTGCCGAAACACATGCGAGCCTTGAACACCTGCCCTTGCTTATTTCCATTGCTGCTGGCGTACCGATTGCTTCTCTTGAACAGGGGCTTGCCAAGCCGGTACCCGTGATTAGGGTTATGCCCAATACCCCGGCGCTCGTTCTGACCGGCGTGTCTGCCATTGCCGGCGGCACCCATACCGATTCTGAACACCTGGCAGTGGCTAGAGCACTGTTCGAGGCAGTTGGTGTGGTCGTGGAAGTTGATGAGATTCATATGGATGCAGTCACCGGACTGAGCGGTAGCGGCCCTGCCTATGTTTATTTATTCGTGGAGGCTCTCATAGATGCTGGGGTTTTGATGGGCCTATCCCGCCCGGTGGCGCGGGCCTTAGCAGTGCAAACCACCTTGGGTGCGGCGAAACTGTTAGCAGAGAGTGGAGAACATCCCGGTGCTCTCAAGGATCAGATCACCTCTCCGGGCGGTACAACCATCCATGGTTTGGCCATCTTGGAAAGTGGAGGAATGCGTGGCATGCTTATGGATGCTGTGGAGGCTGCTACCAGGAGATCTGAAGAATTAGGGAAAAAGTGAGGGTATTGTCAGTTGTCCGTGGTCCGTTGTGCCTCACTTCGTCCTCAACAAAGCACCTGGCGCTCTGAGCATTGGGCACTAAGCACTACCACGAAACACTCTGGTGCCTAGTAAAAAGCGACTGACCACTGACAGCCGGCCTAGCCCGGATATTTCATGAATTGCTGTCGCGAGACCGCGAAGATGGTCGTGCCACCTGTCTACCGCAGGGTGTTGGATCCGAGGCGTACCTGAACGGTACGTTGCAGGAGCCGACACCCGAGGACGCCAGGAAGGACGGCCATATCCGTGGTCGCAGCAAGTTATTCATGAAATATCCGGGCTATTCGGTCGGCTCTATCTCCATACTCATATCAACGGCCCGGGCTGAATGAGTCAGGGCGCCAACCGATATCAGATCGACTCCCGTAGCAGCCACTTCCCGGACATTGTCCAGAGTGATTCCGCCCGAAGCCTCAAGAGGGACCTTTCCCCCAGTCCGCCGCACAGCCTCTGCCATGGTTGCCAGATCCATATTGTCCAACATTATGGTGTCAGCGCCAGCAGCTATGGCTTCGGCTAGTTGATCCAGGGTTTCCACCTCCACCTCGACTCTCAGAGATTTCGGCTTGCAGGTCCGTGCTGCCTTAAGGGCCTGCTGAATAGATCCTGCCGCCGCAATGTGGTTGTCTTTGATAAGGACTCCATCGTAGAGTCCAAAGCGGTGGTTGTAGCCACCCCCGGCTCGAACTGCAGCTTTCTCTAACAAACGATATCCGGGGGTGGTTTTGCGGGTATCTAGGATGCGGGCGGGAGTCCCGGCCACTTTGTCCACGAAGGCCCGGGTGATTGTTGCGATACCTGATAGTCTTTGCAGGAAGTTCAGGGCCGTCCGCTCGGCCGTAAGCATGGCGGCCAGATTGCCTGTTACCCTCAATAGCGGTTCCCCAACCATTGCCTGGTTGCCGTCTTGTAAGGGTAGGGTAACATCCAGGGAGGGCTCAACTGTCAAAAAGATCTGTCTGGCTACGGTGGAGCCAGCAAGAACCAGTGGCTCCCTGGCAACAATACGTCCCCTGCCCTCAGCACCAGGTGACACTGTGCAAGCAGTGGTGATATCACCACTGCCTATGTCCTCGGCCAGTGCCCTGCTGATCAATGTTTCCCCTTCATCAGATAACAAGCCCTATCCCCCACCACTGAGCTTTGTCAGTTTTTCAAGTTGCGCCTGGAGCTTATCCACTTTGCCGCCCAATCTCTCCAGTTTGTCCTTTTCTTTGGCGACAATATCCGCAGGGGCCCGACTGAGAAATGCATTATTGCTCAGTTTCTTCTGGGTCCTGGCCAATTCAGGCTCCAGCTTGCTGATTTCCTTCTGCAGACGTCGACTCTCTTCCTTGAAGTCAAGGACACCCTCGAGTGGCACAAACAACTCGAGCTCTCGCACCACAGCCGAAGCCGCCACCCGAGGCCGCTCCCCGTCCCTAACCACCTCCAGCGATGACAGCCTGGCCAGATCTTCTATGTAATGGCCATGAGTCTTCACAATGCTGGTGAGGCTCTCCGGGCCAAAGACCATTGCCTCCACCTGGGCAGCCGGAGCAACATTCATCTCTCCCCTAATGTTTCTGATGGCCGTGGTCACATCCATCATAACTGCCATCTGCTCCTCCCCCTGACGGTCCACCAGGGACTCATCTGGTCTGGGAAAGTCTGCCACCATAATGCTCCCTTCACTATCGGGTAGATGATGCCACAATTCCTCGGTAACATAAGGCATAATGGGATGGAGCAGCCGAAGAACAGAAGAAAGTCCATGAAGGAGAAACTGTTGGGTTTCTTTACGTTCCTTCTCGTCGTCGCCGTATAGGACCGGTTTGATCATTTCAAGGTACCAGTCGCAGAACTCGTGCCAGGTGAACTGATAGAGCACACTGGCAGCCTCATTGAAATAATAAGAATCCAACGCTTCGCTGACCTGACGGACAATCTCCTGCAACCTGCTCAGCATCCAACGGTCTGCCAACTTTCTTGGCTCGGGTAACAGTCCGGCGACCTCCACTCCCTCGAGATTCATGAGAGTAAAACGGCTGGCATTCCAGAGCTTATTGACAAAATGCCTGTAGCCTTCAATTCGCTCTTCAGAGAGACGAACGTCTCTTCCCTGTGCTGCAAAGGCAGCCAAAGTGAAACGAAAAGCATCCGTACCATAGCGGTCCATGATCACCAGAGGGTCGATGACATTTCCCTTAGATTTACTCATCTTCTGGCCCTCGGCGTCTCTGACAAGGGCGTGAATGTAGACGTCACGGAATGGCACGTCTTTCATGAAATGCAAGCCCATCATCATCATTCGTGCCACCCAGAAAAAAAGAATATCGAAACCGGTAACCAGAACAGAAGTGGGGTAAAAGCTCTCAAGCTCTGGTGTCTTCTCAGGCCAGCCCATGGTGGAGAAGGGCCAGAGGGCAGAGCTGAACCAGGTATCCAACACGTCGCTCTCTTGAATCAGGTTGCCGCTGCTACAACTGCTGCATTGTTGTGGCTCTTCCATGGCAACAGTAATTTCGTCACAATCTTGGCAGTACCATGCGGGAATGCGATGCCCCCACCAGATCTGGCGTGAGATGCACCAATCTTCAATGTTCTCTAACCAGTCAAAGTAGTTCTTCTCCCACATCTCTGGAATGATGCGGGTGTTTCCATCACGCACCGCCGCCATGGAAGCTTCGGCCATCGGTTTCACCGCCACAAACCATTGTTTGGATAGTGTCGGCTCAATGATTGTCTTACATCGGTAGCAGTGACCCACTCTATGCTGGTAGTCTTCGACTTTTACGAGAAATCCCTGCCCTTGGAGGTCTTCAACTATCTTCTGACGACAACTATCGCGGTCCATGCCGGCATATGGACCCGCCTCTTCGTTCATCACGCCTTGATCATCCATCACCCTGATGGCTGGCAGCCCGTGCCTCTGGCCGATTTCAAAATCGTATGGATCGTGGGCTGGGGTTACTTTCAGTGTGCCAGTGCCGAACTCACGGTCAACGTACTCATCTGCAATTACCGGCAACTCCCGGTCTAGAAGCGGGAGTATTACTTTTTTCCCAATAAAATCACGGTAACGCTCGTCTTCCGGGTGTACCGCAACACCGGTGTCTCCCAGCATAGTTTCGGGCCGGGTGGTGACCACTACCAGACCGTCAGTTCCATCAAGGAAAGGATAGCGGAGATGGTAAAGCCGCCCCCCCCTTTCTTCCGCCTCCACCTCCAGGTTAGCCAGTGCTGTAACACACCGCGGGCACCAATTGATAATCCGCTGGCCCCGATAAATCATACCCTCATGATAGAGGGAAACGAAAACGCGCCTCACAGCTTCAGAAAGACCTTCGTCCATGGTGAAGCGCTCTCTACTCCAATCGCAACTTGCTCCTAGCCTCTTGAGCTGATTGATAATCTTCCCGCCGTATAGCTCACGCCACTGCCAAATTCTTTCGATGAACTTCTCCCGCCCCAACTGATGTCTATCCGACCCTTCTTCTGCAAGCTGACGTTCCACCACATTCTGGGTGGCGATGCCGGCGTGGTCGGTTCCTGGCATCCAGAGCACATTGTCTCCATACATCCTCCTGTATCGGCAGAGGATGTCCTGGAGCGTATTGTTGAGGGCATGCCCCATGTGCAGATCGCCGGTAACATTCGGTGGAGGTATCACGATAGAATAGGCGGGATCGGTGCTGTTTTCGTCAGCTCGAAATAAATTCTGCTCCTCCCAAAATTGATACCACTTTTCCTCTACAGCTGCAGGTTCGTAGGCTTTGGGCAGCACTGAGTTCTTCATTTCCTTCTTCCTTCTCAGACGTCCATTGTCCGTAGTCAGTGGCAAGTTTCTCTTGCCTGACAATCATAACCATAATCAGAAGCACGAAGTAAAGAGATTGACGAATTGTGGAATTAAAAGATTAGGCTTCTTTTTCTTCAATCCCTGAATTCCTGAATCCCTATTTTTACCACGGACAACTGATGACGGACAAAAAGAAAAATGGGGATTATGCAGATAACCCCCATTCATAACCCGCCAATAATCGCGGGAGTTGATCATTTTTCTGATTCCAAACTATTCCTAATCTTCTCTATCTCCTGGGCAATTGCACTCTCCACAATTGCAGGCAATCGTTCCTCTACCAGACGGGTCACCACGGCCTCCACCTGAGCACTGACGAGCGCTGCCAACTCCTCGGCTGCAACCGCTGACAGTTCCTCCACCGCAGCCTCCTCGCTTATATCCTCTAACTCCGCTTCAAGGTCTGTACCGATATCATCGGTAACTTCTTCCTCGGCAACCACGGCTGACACCCCATTAACGGCTTGTTCACTCACATCCCCTGATTCTGCCTCAAGATCGTCGAACAGATCTTCAGATAGATCCTCTTCTGAAACAGCGCTAACCTCAGCACTTTCAGGCTCCTCGCTCGTATCCACTAGCTCCGTCTCAAGATCGGCAAAAAGATCTTCGGGAAGATCCTCCTCCGAAACAGGGCTGACCTCGGCACTGGCAGGCTCTTCGCTCGTATCCACTAGCTCCGTCTCAAGATCGGCAAAAAGATCTTCAGATAGATCCTCTTCTGAAACAGCGCTGACCTCAGCTCTTTCAGGCTCCTCAATCACATCCCCCAGCTCTGTCTCAAGATCGGCAAAAAGATCTTCGGGAAGATCCTCCTCTGAAACAGGGGTAGCCTCAGAACTCACAGGCTCCTCGCTCACGTCCCCTGCTTCCATGTCAAGATCGGCAAAAAGATCCTCGGATAGATCTTCCTCTGAAATAGGGGTAGCCCCAGAACTCACAGGCTCCTCAATCACATCCCCCAGCTCTGTCTCAAGATCGGCAAAAAGATCTTCAGAAAGGTCCTCCTCTGAAACAGGGGTTGGTTGTTGGGCGGAAGCTACCTCAGCATCATCTCCGCTGGTTCCGGAGGCTTCCTCCAAAAGCTGAGCCACTTCATTCTCGTGTGAAGCGAAGAGCTCAGCAAGAGCTTCATCAGTTACCAAGTCCTCTTCTAAAAGTGCATCATCTCCGGCCGCTGCAGCGGTATCGGCTGTCCCTTCTTGTGCTGTAGACGTTTCCTCTACCACAGTTTCGGCAGCGGCAGCAGATTCCTCCCCACCCTCCAAAGATTCAAGGGTTGTATCTAAGTCGGGCTCATCCTCACCAAATTGAACTTCCAGGTCCAACTCTCCCAGAGCAAGTTCGTTTTCGTCATCCATATCATCCTGGCTAGAGGACGGATCATCTGAGGCTGGGTCCTCTCCCTCGACAGGATCAACCAAATCAATGATGTCGTCGTCAAGATCATCCAGCTGGAGATCAAAGTCTTCTCCACCTGTCTCCTGAGCTTCCTTGTCCTCGAACTTTCGGTCGTCTGAATTGTGATCCATGGCTGAAATTTCCAAGTTAGTTAGAGAACTTAGAGAGTTATGAAACCGCCCTACGAATAGCACAAGGTTTCAGACACTGTCAAGCGATTTTAGTTTGCAGATACCCGCCTGAAAACTCCATTTACAAACCACCATGCATTCGTTACACTCACCAAACCGTCGACCCCTGACGTGTCAGTATCAAGGGGGCTCAGCAGTAATGGAGTACCGGAGCAATGGTCGTTCAGGATTTGAGAATGCAGATTGCAGAGTTCAACTGCAGATCCTAATCCTGAAATTTCAAAACCCCATGACCTTGGTATTCAAGGACTCGAGCGAGTAATTGCCATGCGGGTTCTCAGCCGCTACATCATTTTAGAACTCATCAAGATCATTGCTATCTGCCTGGGAGTCGTTATTGCCTTGTACCTGGTCATCGATTTCTTTGAACGGATAGATGATTTCCTGGAGGCGAAACTCCCCCTGTCCTCAGCGCTGCAATACTTCCTGTTGAAGCTCCCGCTCATCGTGCAACAGGGTATTCCCATGGGTGTTCTCATGGGTACTCTTATTAGCCTGGGGTTGATGGCTCGCAGCAATGAACTCCTGGCCTTGAAGGCCGGTGGCGTCAGCCCTGCTTTGGTTGTCGGACCAATATTGACTCTTGCTCTGCTGTTGAGTCTGACGGATTTTACCCTTGCCGAATATGTGGTGCCGCTGACTAGCAGTCGGGCAAA
>PPDG01000441.1 GCA_002899795.1 Desulfobacteraceae bacterium
GTACCTGAACGGTACGTCGCAGGGGCCAACACCCGAGGACGCCAGGAAGGACGGCCATATCCGTGGTCGTAGCAAGTGATTCATGAAATATCCGGGCTATTACACTCAACCAGTTCGATTGGCCACAATAGATTCAACCAGCTTCCAGTCGCTAAAGCTATCAACATCCACGGCTGCTTCCGGAAAGGGCAGGAGAACGGCACCGGCTCTTAGCCCAATCCGGTGCGATATTCGTTCCAACCCTTCTTCAAGAGATGGCCGTTTCAGCAAATAGAGCAATAAGTTGAGCCAACCAAAACCAGCGATAACCCGCAATGTTTTTTTGCGCTGGCTTTCAACCTTACGCCAAAAATGAGCTGCACTCCGCGCCTCAGGTGTCAAGAAACCGAAGAGGTTACATGAGCAGTAGGAACCGTCTGCCAATTGAATAGCAGTTCTCTTTGTCTCCGGATATTTAGCCGTAACCAATTCATGCAGAGCCAGTCCTACCACTACGTCCTTACCGCTTCCGCGCGCCCCGGAGCAGAAATAATCCACCATCTCGGCAGTAAGTAGCGCATGGTCTGCTGTGGTCACTAAGACAGGGGTGCTATCTGGCAGAGATTGTATAGTGTGGTAAGTGCTGGAACTCGGAGTTGCTTGGCTTTCCACCCATTTAACCTTACCTGAGGCTATGCGGGCATGAAGTTCTTCTTCTTCACCTATGGCGGCTCGATGGGGCCCACACAATATAACACTCTCTATCTCTCTGGCCTCTTCCAGAGCGTCAAGCACGCGCAGCACCATGGGCCTGCCCCCCACAGGGATCAAAGACTTGGAGCTGACGCCAGCGGCCTCGGCCACCGGATCCTCAGAACTGCGATCTCCGGCAAGAACCACTGCACTAAAGACTGTTCTTGGCTTGTCCATATAATCGCTTTGCCCCTGCCAACACCAACTCGAGAGCGATGGCGTGGCGACTAGCGCTAATATTAATGGCCGGGCTTAGTAGCTCATGTCAATTCCTTGCCGTAAATGCGATATCGCTTATATATGACACCTCCGAGAGCATCAAGGATGCTTCGCATTCCCATGTTGTCTTCAAGAATCCAGGACATTTCCGCCGAAAGCACGCCTCGCTTAACTGCGGGCGGACGCGCGGCCTCTACTACCATCACAGCTAGCGCAGCGGCCAACCTGCTATTCTGGTAACGCTGGCGCACTCCCATCATAGCAACACGTGCCGATTTAGGGTAAGCCACCTTAAGACGCCAGAGCAGCTTGAGCCAGCCCAAGGGGAAAAGTTTGCCGTTAAGATCTTTTATAGCTTCATTGACGTTTGGCACTGCGACCATAAAGGCGGCGGGGACTCCATCCACCTCTGCAATTTGCACCTGGTCGTCAGGGAGCAAAAGTTTAAAACTCTTTCCCATATGTTCAAATTCCGCCTTGGTAAAAGGAACAAAGCCCCAGTTCTTGGACCAAGCATCCTCAAAAATATCCTGTAAAATTCTCAGTTCTTCCCTGAAAATGGATCTCCGTAACGGCCTGAGGTGCACGCGTTTTTGCGCCCTCTTGATGCCCAGCCGCATTGCTCTTGTCAGTTCGAAATCAGCGTCGATACGATAAGCCAGAAGGTCTTTCTCTTTACTGTAGCCGTTCTCTTCCACCCTGGCACCGTAGTATGGACGGGCATGCCCCATCATCACCATGGGAGGAGTGTCAAAGCCTTCCACCAGCAAGCCGCATTCCTGGTTTATGGACAAGTTGAATGGGCCAAGAACGCGGCGCATGCCCTGGTCGCGCAGCCAGGTCTCAGCAGTATCCATCAAGGCCCGGAAAGTCTCGGCCTCATCCTCAGCTTCCAGTAACCCAAAAAAGCCGGTGGAGTCTTCATAACGTTGCAGGTGAAGCTGGTCCACCTGAGCACTAATACGGCCCACCGGTGTCGCACCACGGTAAGCGAGCCAGAACTTGCATTTTGCGTGCTCGAAGAATGGATTGCGTTTAGATAAGTGCTCTTTTCGCTCCAGCAAGAGAGGCGGGACCCAGGCCGGATCGTCTCGGTAAATCGACCAGGGTAAGCGGATAAACTGGCGCAATCCGCGCCGCCCTTCCACTGGTACGACCCGCAAAGGTCCCTCATTGGTCTGTTGTTGGCCCGAAAACCGCTGCAGCACCGACTTCATGGCGTAAAGATCCGATCAGCTGCGATAATAATTCGCCAGTTAGAAAGGGAACCCGGCTGTCCGAGCAATATAACTGATTTTTGTATTTGCCTCAACCACGCGGGTTTGTAGCCTCAGGGTGCGTTTAGGTGCAAGATTGTCAAGCTCATCCACCTGGGATTTATGCTCCCCTGGTAACCAATGAGCATAAGCTTTGAGTGTAAATCCGGGGTCATGATGCCCTAGTTGGTTGCTGATGTCCACAATGTTGTCGCCTTTGGCCACTCTAAGCGTGGCGTGGGTATGGCGCAGATCGTGAAAGCGGACTCCACGCGGCGCCACTTTCTGCAAAGCACCATAGATTAAGTAATAACCTAGTCGTGCCTACATTTCCATTATATTGGGGGTCGCTCCACTGATAGCTATGGCCGGCCCAATGGACTAATATGCAATCCAACTAACCGATCAGGATCTTGCATGTTTCTCATCATAACAGAAACTCTCCGACCTCTTATAACTTGAGGCTTGACTGAGCGACCTCTAGAGATTAATGTTCACGTACTAAAGGTCCAGTCATATTGAAAGGTCGGTTTCGCCCTAACCTTTAAAAGAGCAGATTTGTGACACTTCCGGTACTGAAAATAGGCGATTCAGTTGCCAAAATTCCCATAATCCAAGGTGGAATGGGCGTTGGAATTTCTCTCTCAGGACTGGCATCAGCCGTTGCCGAGGAGGGCGGAATCGGGGTCATTGCCACTGCAGGGATCGGCATGAACGAGCCCGAAGTCTATTCGAACCCCCGAAAGGCCAACATCCGGGCCTTGAGGAGAGAGATCAGGAAGGCCAGGGAGATGACCAATGGTATCCTGGGCGTCAACCTTATGGTCGCATTGACGGACTTTGCAGACACGGTGACGACTTCAATTGAGGAGGGAATCGACATTATTTTCACTGGGGCTGGACTTTCCTTTAATCTACCCGGGTATCTCAAAAATCTGGCCACTACCAAACTGGTCCCCATAGTCTCTTCCCCAAGGGCAGCCAGGATAATCTGCAAGAAATGGCTAGCAAAGTTCGATCGTCTGCCGGACGCTTTTGTGGTGGAGGGGCCAATGGCCGGGGGACATCTCGGTTTTAAGCCTGAACAGCTGGACGATCCCGATTTCGCTTTGGAAAAGCTCGTTCCAGAAGTTATTGGAGCGGTTAAGCCTTTTGAGAGCAAGCATCAGGTGGATATTCCAGTAATTGCGGCGGGTGGGATTTACACCGGAGAGGACATCTGCAAGTTTTTGAAAATGGGTGCCGCAGCGGTGCAAATGGGAACTCGCTTTGTTGCTACCCATGAATGTGATGCGCATATGGCATTCAAACAGGCATATATTGAGGCTAAAGAGGAAGATTTGATGGTTATCGACAGCCCCCTGGGGCTTCCTGGTAGGGCGCTTCGCAATGAATTTCTTGAGGACGTGGGCCGAGGAAAGACAAAGCCTTTCAAGTGCCCTTATCACTGCCTAACCACATGTAATTATAAAGAGACCCCATATTGTATCGCCTTTGCTTTGATAAGCGCTAAGAAAGGCAATTTGAAACACGGTTTTGCATTTGCTGGCAAGAATGCATATAGAGTAAAAGAGATCGTTTCAGTCAAGGATTTGATTAGATCTTTGCTGGATGAGTATGAACTAGCCTGCGCATAGCTTTTTTGGCCACAGTCCGCACTGGTTCCCTGGAAGTTTAGATAGCATACTCCACAAGTAGAGCACTAAGCACACTTCGTTCTGCAACAGCTAAGAAATCTCGGATGTTCCAACATGTGATTTGCGTGTACCCCTATCGGCGAGAGTTGGATCATGCGGGCTATTTCCCTCCACTCGCACGCAAGACTTCTTGCGCCAGGATTCCGAACGGCGCCTCGGCCTCATCCCCATAGTGACAAAAAGCCCATACTTTCCGGACTAACTGTCTCTTTTCCGCAACACCAGCCCATCGAGTCCCTTTATTCCGTACCCGGGAATCGATTGGAAATAGTCCGGATTTTCATTAGCTGCTATAGATTTTCTATTTGAATTACAACCATATACAGCCACCAGCAAAGTTTGAATGCCACTGATCTATGGATCCAGAACAATCGGCACGCTTATTGCTTTAGTAGGATACCGTCAAGAAAGATTCTTGATACACCTAAGTCAGCAAAGTGTTCGTAGCGCAGATGACTGCAAAGGGGTTAGCTCGAAATTGGACACCGAATTTTGTTGACGATACATCGCTGCATACAGTACTGAGCGTTTTTCGGAGAGATAATTGATATGAACATGGAGGCTATCGAGGCAATGAAGGCTACGCCAACCCGGAACAACCTGCCGTTACGGCTTGCAGATTTTTCCACTTTAGCAGAGGCGCTAGACTACGCGGCCCAGGGTGAGACCGGATTCAATTTTTACACCGGCACGGGCAAGCTACATAGTGTGCTGCCATATGCGGACTTGCGGGAACAAGCGCAAACGCTGGCGCGCCGTCTTCACAGTTTAGGCTTAGAACGTGGCGCGCGGGTCGCCCTCGTCGCCGATACAACCCCGGACTTCCATATCTTCTTCTTTGCCTGCCAATACGCTGGACTGATACCCGTCCCGCTTACGGCCTCAATCCATTTAGGCGGTCACCAGGCCTACGTGGAGCAGTTGCGAAGATTACTGACCACCTGCCAGGCGGAAGTCGCCATGGCCCCAGCTGATTTTCTCCCCTTTCTCTCCGAGGCTGCGGAGGGACTGAACTTACGTTTTGCTGGCGGTCCTGAAGCCTTTGCCGAGTTACCGGAACAAGAAACTCAGCTACACCCGTCCCAGCCCAAGGAGATAGCTTACCTGCAGTATACTTCGGGAAGTACCCGGTTCCCCCGCGGAGTGGTCATCACCCAAGAGACAGTCTTGAGGAACCTGGCGGACATCGTCACGCACGGCGTCAAGATTCGACCTGGGGACCGCTGTGTTTCCTGGCTTCCCTATTATCATGATATGGGGCTTGTCGGGCTGGTGTTGGCCCCGCTGGCGTCCCAGTTAACCGTTGATTACCTGAGCACCCGAGATTTTGCCATGCGTCCCCGGGTATGGCTGAAGCTGATGACGGAAACTCGAGCTACGCTCTCTTTAAGCCCGCCTTTCGGTTATGAGTTGTGCGTGCGTCGTCTGCGAAAAGAAGAGTCAGATAAATTCGACCTCAGCGCCTGGCGCGTGGCCGGTGTCGGTGCGGAAACCATTCGACCCGAACCTTTGGCCCAGTTCGCCGAAATGCTTGCACCAAGCAATTTTGACAAGAATGCTTTTCTCGCTTGCTACGGTATGGCGGAATGCTCCCTGGCAGTGAGCCTTGCACCTCTTGCCCAGGGGCTGGAGGTGGACTGCGTGGATGGGGAGCATCTTGCTGAACACCAAGAGGCGCTGCCTGTGAACGGCGGCAACGGCACGTCTGCTGTTCGATCCAACCATTTTGTCAATTGCGGAGTGCCGTTGCCGGATTATGAAGTTGAGGTTCGAGGCAAACACGGACGAGCTCTGGCAGAACGGCGCTGCGGGACTCTTTTCGTTCGGGGACCAAGCGTAATGTCCGGCTATTTTGGCGACCCGGAAGCAACTCAACAGGTTCTGTCGCCAGATGGCTGGCTCGACACCGGAGATCTCGGCTACCGGATTGGGAACTCCTTTGTTGTTACTGGACGCGAGAAGGATGTAATCATTCTTAATGGCCGAAATATCTGGCCACAGGATCTCGAGTACCTGGCTGAGCAGCAGACCGAAGTAAGGACAGGAGATGCCTCGGCTTTCTCGGTTCCTGGGCCGGATGGCGAAGAAAAGGCCGTTTTAGTGATCCAGTGCCGCGTCTCAGATGTAGTGAAACGTGCCAGCCTGATGGAACGGTTGCATGGCCTAGTTCGCGAAGAATTGGGCATCGACTGTTTTATCGAGTTGGTACCTCCTCACACACTGCCCAGAACTTCCTCCGGGAAGTTGTCTCGCTCCGCGGCACGACAGGATTTTCTGAAACGGGTTAACTGGGCACAATTGCGGCAACCCCAAACATTGGATTTTGCCCGGGCTCTTGGCGAAAGAGCCGTATAGTTCCAAGTTTTCTCAGAGAGCGGCAAGACTCGCCAAGAAAAGGTGTAACCTTGCCCGGCCATGGAAGGTTTCGCCAGGACAGGGTGCGGATTAAACGCATAGCGACCTAAATGATTTCGCTGGTTGACGTAAGTTCTGAAATTTTCAGGTTAGCGCCTGCTGGAACAGCTCAATGTCGCGCACGATAGCCCTGACGGGGGCGACGGGATTCATCGGCGGCGTCCTAGCGCGGCGGCTTGAAACCATTGGCTGGCAGATCCGAGCGCTGGTCCGTCCCGCATCGCTCGGTGCACGTTACGCCGGAACTGCCACCCAGTGGATAGAAGGTGACCTTGAGGATCTTGACAGCCTGCGCCGCCTGGTAAATAATGATGTTTATGCCGTAGTACACTGCGCGGGTGCCGTGCGGGGTGCTTCTCAAGCGCAGTTTGATGGCGTGAATGTAGATGGCGTGGCAAGACTGGTGCAAGCAGCGAGAGAGCAGCACCAGATGCCACGTTTTTTATTGATATCTTCTCTGGCGGCACGGGAGCCGCACTTATCTCCTTACGCTGCCAGCAAGCGGCAAGGTGAGGACACGCTCGCCACGACTGCCGGTGATATGAATTGGGCAGTGCTGCGACCGTCCGCTGTCTACGGACCTGGAGACAAAGAACTGCTTCCCCTTTTTCGCTGGATCGGGCGAGGTATCGCTCCGATTCTCGGCTCCCGTAGTGCACGGTTTTCTTTACTATACGTGGAAGATCTGGCAGAATCCGTGGTGCACTGGCTGAATTCTGATACCAATGAGCGGCGCGCTTTTGAATTGCACGATGGGCACCCAGACGGTTATGCTTGGCATGATGTGGTTGATACTGTCGCTCAACTCTATGACAGGCACGTGTTTCGCATACAAGTGCCGGTGGTCATACTCCGATTGTTGGCCGGTCTGAACCTTGGGGCGGCGCAAATATTCGGATATGCGCCAATGCTCACGCCCGGGAAGGTCCGCGAGCTCAACCACTCCAACTGGGTGTGTGATAATGACGCCCTGACCCGCGAGACGGGCTGGGCGCCGCGAGTTTCGCTCGCCGAGGGGTTGCAGCGCACTCTGAGACTGGGCGACTGATTCCGTGAGGGTTCCCACAACCCGAGAAAATGAGTTAAGGTAAAACTGATGAAAGGTTATGAAGAAATCTTGGCAGTGCTTTACGAGAGGCTGAAGCCGTCCGTCAAGGCTGGCCGGAAGCTTGAAGAAGATACGGATCTAGTGGCTGATCTTGGCCTCGATTCTTTGAAGGTAATGACCCTGGTGGAGGAGGTAGAGGACTACTTCGATATCTCCATCCCATTGAACATCCTCGCCAACGTGCGCACCATCAAAGACTTTGCCACCCAACTCCAACAGCTAACAGAGGAAGGACAATAATGGCCATTTTTGACAAATTCCAGCATATTGTTGAGGCCCTCCAAGAATTGGCGGAAAGTGGAGTCGACACCATCAATGTAGTCATGGAGCAGATTATCTCGCCCACCGAGGCAATGATAAATGGCCGTCATACGATTCTTGCCGGCACGAACAACTATTTGGGGCTTACATTTGATCCCGACTGTATCGACGCAGCCTGCAAGGCTGTTCATGACCAGGGCACCGGCACCACCGGTTCGAGAATGGCCAACGGCACGTACGCCGGCCATGTGGCACTGGAGAACGATCTGGCAGATTTCTTCGGCTGTCGTGGCACTATAGTTTTTTCCACCGGGTATGTGGCCAACCTAGGCGTGCTGGCGGCCCTGGCTGGTCCTGAAGATGTCATCCTCTTGGATGCCGACTGTCATGCAAGTATCTACGATGGCTGCCGATTGGGTGGCGCTGACGTAATACGTTTTCGCCATAATGACGTGAATGACCTGGAAAAGCGGCTGAAACGACTAGGAGAAAGGACAGAGAATGCACTGATCCTGGTGGAAGGTATTTACAGCATGTTGGGAGACCGCGCACCTTTGGCGGACATTGCAGCGGTAAAGAATAAATACGGTGCCTATCTGCTCGTAGACGAGGCACATTCTGTGGGTGTCCTCGGTGAAAATGGCCGTGGCCTTGCAGAGGAGGCCGGTGTGGAGGACAGTGTGGATTTCATCGTCGGCACCTTCAGCAAAAGCCTGGGTTCAATCGGGGGCTACTGTGCGAGCAACCATCCCGAGTTGGAGTTGATCCGCTACGCCAGCAGACCATACATATTTACTGCATCGCCCTCCCCTTCTATCATTGCCTCAACTCGTGCTGCTTTGGCCGCTATGCGCGCCCGTCCTGAGTTGCGCCAAAGACTGTGGGATAACGCCCGCAGGTTATATCAGGGGTTGCAAGAGATGGGATTCGTTTTAGGCCCGGAGCCAAGCCCGATTGTTGCTATCCGGCTGGGGAACAAGGCGGAGGCCCTCAGCCTCTGGACCGGGCTTCTAGAACACGGAGTGTACGTCAACATGGTACTGCCCCCAGCTACACCTGACAATTTTCCCTTGCTCCGCTGTAGCATGAGCGCCGGTCATTCTTCGGAGCAGGTGGAGCACATCTGCGAGGCTTTTGACTCTCTGCGGAAAGTTGCTCAGGCTTCTTAGACGAACTGAAAAGGATTTCCTGAGCTGAATCAAAGAAGAACGGCCCGGAAAA
>PPDG01000018.1 GCA_002899795.1 Desulfobacteraceae bacterium
ATTAGTAATCACGGGATACTAATCTTCAATGATAAATCACAAAAAAAAGGAGTCAGGTGTCAGGTGTCAGGGAAGAGAAACACAAAATCTGAAACCCTGATATTTGTTTCTTGGGATTTGGGATTTGTCCTGCGGACTCCCACCCTTCGGGCGGGTTCCCGGTTTGGGATTTCGGAATACGAATTTCAAAACAAGCGGAAGGCAGAGATTCTTACCTGTGGGAGCGGCTTTCCCCGTCCTGAGCTCGTCGAAGGGCAGCCGCGATATCATTGCTTTTACGATTGCTAGGTTGCTACGGTTTCTACAATTTACCGCTGACTACTGGCTACTGACTACTGGATTTTATTAGGTCCAAGTAATGGCGGAGAATCTCATTATGTTAGCAGCCAGCGTCGCTAGCCCGGGAGCCAATAGATCGCTGAGGGCCAGATTCAGGTGTCCGTCCAGTTGCTTCAGTTCGTCCTCAACTTCAGCATGGGGACCTAGATTGACACGAACCCCTTGAGAAAAAAGATGATGCGCGGGATCACACAACTCTGGTGGAGTGAAAGCGAAATGCATCCTGCAAGCCAGCGGCCGGGCCGAGTATATGAGGCACTCTTGGATATCGCTTAGAAAGGAACAACCGTTTTTCGCCAAGCTGTAATTGTGCAAGAGGGTATCATCGTTGCCCTTGCTTTCAATCTGTTCTTCACTCCTTTCATCAAGCAGCTGCCTCTTCACTCGATCGAGTACTTGGTAGCTTTCAAGACTTCTACGGAAGAATTTTTCCAACTTCCCAGCCTGTTGGATATGATCATAGATGATAAGAAATTCCCAATTGCTGATTCCGGCAGGCATGTTAAAACAGCAGGCAGCACATCCAGGCCCACAGTAAACCCGCCAGCCTTTCTTCTGCACTTTGCCGATGGTGTAGATGAGGTACTCATCGTACAACCGGAAGGCCCGCTGGCTCAAACGTCTGGTATCTTCTGGCAGGCTTAGATGCTGGCGGAATCGTTTTACCTCACCCATAGCCCCAATTTCACGGAAAATACGTGCCATTTTTGCCATGAGTGGTCTGGACTGGTGGTCGTCCAGTTGCGGGATGACAAGAGCAGCATCGGACTGCTGCCCAGAAATGGGGAATCCAGTCATTCTTAGAATCTCAGTAACCGAAAATAGGGGATCTCTGTTCGGTACCTACAGGAGTGTCTTCAGGTCCTGAAGACTTCCTTCCTGGAGCGTTTCACTTAATTCTTTGAGTTTGAGGCGGTAGTAGGCAAGAACATGCACCAGCGGTTTGCGGTTCGCCCACAACCGCTCTGCTGCGTGTGGAGATACTTTGGCGACAAGTCTGGTAATCTCTTTGAGCTCATTACTTGAGTACTCGTCTATTTCGTCTACATAGCCACTCACCTGGCCAGCAGCCTTGCAAACAAGACTGAGAAATATGATGGGAAGATCTTCGAGGACCGCAAAAAGGCGGTCGTGAACCTCTGGATCCATTTCCTCGACCTTGCAGCCAGCCCCCTCCCAGACTTCTCTGATCCGTTTGACAGCCTCCTCGTCGCGCCGATCGCCTGAAGTAAGTATACAGGGTCTGCCCTGAAAGAGAGCAGGATAGGCTTCATCAATATCTTTCTCCTCTTCGAACACAACCGGATGGCAGCCGACAAAAGGATTTTCTTGTGGTAGTACTTCTGCGGCTTTTTCCAACACAGGTCCTTTTATCCGACCTACGTCGCAGACAACGGCTCCGACCTGGAGGTGCGAGGGAATGTCGGCCAGAACATCCAGAGTAGAGTGCGTGGGCACCGCCAAGACCACTAGATCGGCCTGGGAGAGACCCTGTTCGAGATCGGCCACCGCTTGGTCGACAATGTCGCGATGTAATGCTTTGGTAAGTGCGGTCGCATCTGTATCTATACCGATGACCTCCTTGACTAGACGCTTCTTACGAAGCACCATAGCAAGTGATCCCCCCTTCAATCCCAACCCAACTATTGCTGCGCGCTCAAACTGTTCTGCCATGCTCCTTCACTCCGTTAAATTGGTGCGGCTGAAGAAGACACATTACCACCGTATCGTTTCCTCTCGCTAAGGATCGTCCTCACCTGATTACCACAGTCAGGCATGCCTGTCAAAGCATTTTTTGTAATGTCAACAACAAGTTATCATTCTACATCGCGCATTTTTCATCTGACCTGATCGGTGGGCAATTGGCAACATACTACGAACTCCAGTGCCCCCTGGTTATGCCAGAAAAAGCTTTCCATACTGCTGGCTTCTCGGTATTATGATGCGCCTAATGGAGCATGACTCTTTGGCTTTTCCGGCGTTGGCCTCCCTGATTGGGTCTTGCCGTGGAGAAAACCACCCATGGTCATCCGCTGCCCTAATTGCAAGTTTACTGGTGCCCTCAGAGCAAAGAGTCGTCTTGCTGCTGATGACGTCTTATATTGTCCCCGCTGTCAGACACCCATGTCCTTTGCCGAGCCAGAAGATCCCACAGCAGCATCTGGTGCTGAGGCTGAGTTACAGACTCAACCACACCACCAGGTTGACTGGGAAGCACGAACCTCGTGGCTCGACCTGATTGCCTTTTGGCGGACCAGCAAGAACATCCTGTTTCATCCTGCAGTAACCTTTACAACTCTAAACTATGAGGCTGGGATAAGCAGTTCCCTTGTGTATCTGCTTGTCTACGGCTCTTTGGGGCAAATCATCGGCCGCTATTGGTTTACTCTTCTCGGTATTCGATACGGCATTTTGGAAGGCAACGCTCTCAGCAACACCATACACTTTGGAGGGGTCGTGCTGCTTACCCCCATCGTGCTTTTTGCCTCTATTCTTATAGTTGCAGGCCTGGTCCACCTTGTTTTGCGAATCCTACTTGCGAGCCAACGCCCTTTTGCAGCGACATTTCAGGTCATGGCTTACGCTTCCGGGGCAACCTCTCTTGTCAATGTCATACCATTTGTCGGCAGGTTTATCATGCCTATCTGGGCCTTGGTTTTGTACTTTGTTGGCCTCGTCAAAGCCCACCAGACCTCAAAGACCAGAGTCTTTTTCGCACTCTTGCTGCCGCTTGTCCTCGCGGGTTTGTTTATCACCGGGATTGTGCTGCTTCATATTGCTGTGCATGTTCTGGATTTCCTGGAGGCAATTCAACAGACTCTTTAGTGCCCCGTTATTGGCCACGACCCACAGTCAGGAAAGCCAGGTACTTGAGCCGAAAATGCTTGACTCAGTGGCATTTGGCTGAATATAGTTTGTTTGTGTAGTTCGTAAAGACTGCTTCACCGCTTCTTTACTGATTTGGATTTGCTGATGAGCTGATCCGGTCGCAGCTTCAGCGATATTTTGTACATCTCAACATTAATTCCCCGTCATGCTTTGAGGCGGGATTATCCATACCTGAGTTGGTTGGCGTCTATTGGAATGGAGGTTATAGCGGTGAAGGAATTAATTGAAATAATGGCGAAGGCGCTGGTTGAACATCCTGATCAGGTACAAGTGATTGAAATCGCTGGAGAACACGCTTCGGTCATCGAACTCAGAACCGCCAAAGATGATATTGGCAAGGTAATCGGCAAACGAGGACGTAACGCCCAGGCAATGCGTACCATCTTGAACGCTGCCTCTGCAAAGCTCAGGAAACGCGTAGTTCTTGAGATCATCGATTAAAAGAGCTTTTGACGGTTCAGCTTTGCCTGGTCCAAACTTTCTCGACCTTTGGAGTGGAAATATGCCTGACAGCAGGCCTTCTTGCTTTGGCATTTCTGAACACTGTATGCCCAGAGATGAGAACGGCATCATCCAGCCGCAAGAACACTGCCGCCATTGTGACCACCTGCGGGAGTGCCTCCAGGAAGCTATTGAGGCTTGTGGCGGCGTGGAGAAGCTCAAATCTGATAGTGGTTCTCAATCTGACGAAAAACAGGCGGATCCAAAGGGCGTCGTAGGAGCGATTCTGCGCTGGTCCGAAAGAAAGCGGGCAGCACAAAGAGACGGGACCAGTTAGGCTCTCTGCGGCCAAATACAGCAGGCAATGAGTTTCACCATTCGCAGAACATCAGCAATCCCAAAGCCACCCGACCACACCCATATAACATCATTTACCTCCTTACAATGAAATCTATCCTCATTGTCCACCAGGGTGCCATCGGCGATTTTATCCTCAGCCTACCGGCGGTGGAGGCTATTCATCGCTTTTATCTTGCGGCCCATTTCTACTTTATCGCCCATCCTGGCATCGTGGAGATCCTCCAAAGACGCCCCTACTTCAAGCAGGTGTTTAACTGTTCCGACAAGTGCTGGACCTCACTCTATAGCTCGGAAGGAACATTACCTGCAATTGTTCACGATTTACTGCCCCAAGTGGAAACCACCTTTGTTTTTGGTCGTCCAGCCAGCCAGATAATAGCCGATAATCTTGCAAATTATTTCGGAAATCCTGCACATCGACTAGATCCCTTTCCTGAGCCCGATCTTTGTCTTGCTGTTGGTGATTATCAATGCCGTCAACTGGAAAAGCTCGGTATTCCCGCCACTCCTCCCGCAGATGCGATTATTGCTCCGTCGCACCCCAATGTCCTCGAGGCTCGTGATTTTCTCAGCCGGAACCTTGGGCCCAGAGACCGCTTTGTTTTGTTGCATCCCGGCAGTGGAGGGAAACAAAAGCTATGGGCAGTTGCAGGATGGCTCAGTGTTATCAACAAACTGTCAGCCCACCGCAACATTCGTTTCGCTTTGTTGCAAGGACCAGCCGACGAAGGTATTGTTCAGTACCTGCGCTCTCAGTTGGAATCAAACTCTTCTATTCTCGTGGAAAATTGGCAGCTCGGCAAGCTGGCTGCACTCATGAGCGAGGCCGATCTCTATCTAGGTAATGATTCCGGAATTACCCATTTGGCAGCTGCTTGCGGTACTCCTACCATTGCTCTTTTCGGTCCTACTGACCCGCAGGTTTGGGGGCCCCAAGGCCCACAGGTCAGCATTATCCGTTGGCAACCAGGGAGCTCATTCAATGAGCAGGCAGAATCCAGAAAAATCTCTGAGCCTCTATTGGAAGCAGAGCTTGTGTGCAAAAAAGCCAGGGAGTGGCTGCAGATATGAGTGACCAGAAAAACCAGGGCCACAGGGATTATCTGGCCATCGCGGTGTTTATTGGTGTTTTGGTGGTCTTTATTGTCTCTGCCTTTTACCTCGTAAGAACTATTAGAAAGCAGGACTTTGGCGACCCGGTTAAAATAGTCTCCAGGTGGATGGACACCCACATAGAGAAATACCTGGAGAAAAAGAAAGATATACGGCCGCAGAAAAAGAAAGACAGGAAGTTAAAAAAACATTTTACAGCTGGCCGCAAACTCTACAATAAAAGGAAGTACAACAGAGCACTACAGGAATTTGACAAAGCAGTGAAGATCGACCCAAGTAGCTTCAAAGCTTATTTCTGGAGAGGACGCGCATATCTTAAAATGGGACACTATGATAAGGCGACAGCTGATTTCAAGATGGTAGTTAAGCTGAAGCCAGATTATGCAAGACCATATCACAATTTGGGGTGGCTCTATTATCAAAAAGGAAAATATGAAGAAAGCATTCGGTATTTGAATAGAGCAATCGAGCTCGAACCAAACAATGGGTGGGCATATTATACCAGAGGTCGTAGCCACTTTAAAAAAGGCGATCTCCAAATGGCATTAAGAGATACCACGAAATCCTGCACCTTAGGCTATCAGCAGGCTTGCTCGGTTCAAAAGAAGTATGAGAACGAAGTTAGAGAGGGGAACCAATAATATTATTAGAATTCTTCTAGACGGACATGGCTAGAAGCGGTTGATGTTTTCCTAAAATCTGCAGTCGATGCTTGAAAGAGGTGAAACAATAAGTTTCATTAGAGCTAATAAGAATGTATTCGTCCCGAATTGGTTTTTTCAGCTGGGAGGTTTTGACCTATGAACACAGAGAAAAGAATATTATTTGGGGTAGACGATTCTGAGTTTGCCATCCAAGCCGTTGCTGCCGTAGGCGGTCTGCTGAAAAATAGCAGAGACTATAAGTTAACACTGTTCTTCGGTTCCCCTGACCCAAATCTCCCTTTCTTATCAAAGGCGTTAGGGTTAAGTCCCGAGGCAATTGAAGAGTTCCAAAAAGTGTGCACCCTGGAGGAGCAAAAGGTCTTAGATCGGTGCAAAGAAGCCTTGACAAACTCCGGTTTCGATTCCGATAGAGTCGAAATGATCTGTGAGGCAAAATGCACTGACCCCGTCTACCATCTGTTGCAGTTGGCTACCAAGCAAGGCTATGAAACGCTCGCCTTGGGACTTCGCGGACCCGCGCGGGCGGAGCGTAAATTGATGGGCTCAGTTGCCTACAAACTTGTTCACACAGCAGAAGACCAGACCCTCTGGGTTGTAGATCCACGCATCTCTTCTCGTAACGTACTGGTGGCTCTGGTTGGGGCGCCCGTAGGCAGGCGGGTGGTGGAGCATGTGGTTACTCATTTTTCCCATCTTAAGGACAGCAAATTCACCTTCTTTCATGTCACCCCGCCCTTGCCTCCCCAATATTGGGATGATGCCCGCATCTTAGATGCTAAAGAACGCCAGGAGCGTGAAGAGCAGATTGATCAGTGGATGGAAGGATATGCTGATAGGGTTAAAGCGATAGCGGCAGAAGGTAAAGAGAGGCTCATCAACTCTGGTGTGCCTGAAGAGAACGTATCCTTCAAAATTCAAGCCCAGGAGAGGGGCATTGCCCGTGATATTCTTGCAGAACTGGAAGGTAATAACTACGGCATCTTGGTAATTGGCCGCAAGGGTTCTAAAGAGATCAAACAATTTGGGCTTGGCAGTAAAGCTCATAAGCTGCTCCACAATGCCCACGCCCTCGCCATTTGTGTAGTCAACTGAGCAGATACCAGGTTTCAGGTGTCGGGTGTCAGGTTTCAGGTGTCAGGAAAAAGAAACATAGAAGTTGAAACCTGTTGGAGCGAAGCGGAAATCCCGTCTGAAGCGAAGCGGCAGCGGGGAACACTGCTTGCCACGCCGAAGCCCTTGAGGCGAAGGCGGGAACACTGAAACCTCATTTTCTATGTCCAAATAAAACCCGAGAGGTGATATCCATGGCTGTCCACAAAGTTGCAATGTTTCGTCCCTACCCTTTTCAGACAGGGCAAAAAATCCACATTGAAACCGGGCCACGGAAGGGTGACTGGGAGGTTATTGGGGTTAGTGATCGCAAGGTCGAACTCAGATGCCCGGTCTCACTACGAGAGTTTGAGTGGAACCGATTCTGTTACTTTATGGAAGACCGTGAAATCGATCAATGGCCTCAGGAAGATTAAATGGAGTTTTCTTTTGGTATTGAGCATGAAGTAGCTTTTCTGAACGAAGAAGATAAGTTTGCAGATTTTTCACGAACCACATTCGACGACTTCAATCAAATTATAGAGAAACTTCCCCTCTATCCCCAAGACTATCCTCAACTCCGTATCGGAGATGCCGGTATAAAGGTAAAAAGATGGTATATTGAAGGCTTCGAGCGCTTCAAAGATTCTGAAAAGCCCGTTGACTGTGTACCAAAAGGAATAGAGATCAGAACGAGGATTCATTCTAGTATAAAAAACACCATATCAGAGCTTACTGAAAGCTTTTATTTATTAACAGACATTGCAAATTCATTTGGCTTTACCCCCGTCCTTCTCAGTTTTAATCCTTACCACGCAGTGTTTGAACCTGCACCCCCATTGAATGCGTATGAGATCAAGCGAAGACAGGCTTCGCCTGAGAAACAAACGGCTCATATTCCAATGCTGACCTATGGCCCAGACCTGAGCTTATCCGTAAAAGGTCTCACAACTGAAAGAGTGATAGATATAGGGAAGAAGCTTACCTACTACAGCCCATTTGTTGTGCCATTTAGTTTTAGTTCGCCGTTTTATGGAGGGAATTTATGGAACGGGCTCTCCGTGAGAACGTTTATTAGAACAGGAGCAAGACCGGCAGCTATGGTGTTTATTGACGAGCCCGAAAAACTCGTGCAAAGTAGCCCTTCACTGACCAAAAAGGCACGCATCCCTGCAGAAGTCGGAAGGATTGAATTTAAAGCATTTGACAGCTGTGACGATTTTTCACTCTACTCCGGGTTGTTTGTTTTACTCAAAGGGTTGGTTGTTGATCAATCCCTTCCTGGAAGAGCAATCGTCCCTGACCCAGAGTGGCATCAGGTGTCGGCGCGGGAGGGTTTTGAAAACGATCAGGTTTTCCTGGAAGCAAAAGAAATTATCCATGCCGTGAAAACTGCCCTGGACCGAGATCCAGATTGTAAAATGCTGGCACCGATTGAGACGCTACTCGAAGAACGCAGAACACCCGCTCATAGACTGAAAGAAGTATTTAACGAGGCGCGGTCCATAGAAAAAACTTTGAAGAAGACCTACACGGAGTTCACGGGTTAGCTAACGTTTATCCGCAAACTCCACAGATTCCCTCCCCCTTGACGGGGGAGGGTTCGGGTGGGGGTGAAGAAGCACATAGCAAGAAAGACTTCCTCTCAACGCTCTGCGCACTGCTCTTTACGCCATGCGATTAGGTCCCCCTCCCCGTGCAACCACGAACATGGGTAACCTGTGTACCAGGTTCAGACCCCCCTCTATCCCCTCCCGCCAGGGGAGGGGAAGGGTGTTTCCGGATGGACTTTAGCAAGTTTTAATCCTAAAACTCTTAGTGCAAAATTGGTTGACATTGCGGACTTTTTCTAAGACGTTAGGAATTCGATATTCGCATTGGTTATAATATAAAGACTAGCCCGGATATCTCATGAATTGCTGTCGCGAGACCACGAAGATGGGTGTGCCACCGGGCAACCGCAGGGTGTTGGTTCCGAGGCGTACCTGAACGGTACGTCGCAGGG
>PPDG01000312.1 GCA_002899795.1 Desulfobacteraceae bacterium
AGCGGACTTGGGTGAGCGAGTGAACTACAATAAAATGGTCTAAGTACCTTACATTTCGAAGATTCCCTGCAGCTTGCTGCAGGGAGCTTCAATTGCTGTCGCGAGACCACGAAACTGGGAACCCGCTTGCGGGACTGAGCAGAGCGCAGCGAGCGCGAAGAAGATGGGTGTGCCACCTGGCAACCGCAGGGTGTTGGTTCCGAGGCGTACCTGAACGGTACGTCGCAGGGGCCGACACCCGAGGACGCCGGGAAGGATGGCCATATCCGTGGTCAAAGCAAGTAATTCATGAAATATCCGGGCCAGGTAACGCCCTACGTCTGGCTCTACTGCTACCTTTTTCAGCTATTTTGATCTACGCTTTTTCGGTCTTGTTCCTCAGGATTTTGAGCACTTCTTCTGGTGGGTTGTTCGCCAGGATGTCTCTGAACTGGGTGCGATAGTTTTTAACTAGGCTAATACCCTCAATGATGACGTCGTACACTTTCCACTTACCGTCCTTCAGATACACCCGGTAAAAAATCGGGATCTCCACGGACTTTGTAATGATGTGGGTTTGGACTTCGGCTTTTTTTTCAGAAAGCATGGTTTCTTTACCAAAAGTCACCTTCTCGTCCGTGTACGAGAGAATTCTGTCCATGTAAGCCTTTTCCAGAATTGATCGGTAAAGCTGGATGAATTCTTTTTTCTGGTCGCTGTTGAATTTTTTCCAATTTCGACCGAGTGTGAGCCTGGACAGTGCGACATAATCAAACATTTCATCGGCAATAGCCTCAATCTTTTCTTGCTTGGCTTCTTCGTTGGCTTCGCCTTGCAGGGCAGGATCACGCAGAACTCTAAGCACTTCGTTCACATGTCCCTTTACGGTGTCAAAAGGCACACCCGCACGTACATGAAGCGGAATAATCAAAAGAACTAGGAGAATGAATCCCACAAGCAGTCTTTTCATGGCTCACCCCTCAGATTTTGTAGTACTATTCCTATTTCTCAACGTCTCCGAAAGCATACTTGCTGATGAGTTCCTGGATGTCAGTGGGCGATTCGGTGTCGGTTATGGTTCCGCCCGGTTGCAGCAGTTCGTCCGTCCCCCCTCCGGGATCGATACTGACGTATCTGTCGCCGATCAAACCTTCAGTTTTTATCGAGGCGATGGCATCATCATAAATGTTTATCCCCTTGTTAATTCTAAATTTCACCACCGCCATCTGATTCTCTTGATCCATGGTGAGTCCGTCCACCCGTCCGATCTCAATACCGAGCATCTGTATGGAGCTGCCGACTCTAAGGCCGGACACCGAGGTGAACCGGGCAAGTAGTGAGTAAGAGTCGTCGCCGAGAAGGCCGACATTGCCCAATTTAACGGTCATGTACCCCACACAAAACAGCCCGATGACCACAAAAATGCCGACCGCAGTTTCCATGGCATATTTCTTCATTTCTGTTTACCTCCGCAGCTCGCACTGGAATCGTGCGATTTCTTCCTGTCTAAATTTGGCGAACTCTATGATGGATTCCATTTCTACAAAAGGTTTCCCCTGGGCCAGCCCGGCAAGAATGGTGAAGTTAATACACTCTGTAGAGTCCGATTCCTTCTGAGCAACAGACTCAATGTCCCGGATTCCTCGATCTTGAAAATCCTTGGCGAAATCCTCCAGGATGCGCCCAGCTTCATCCAGATCAGAGTAGGGGAGCACCGTGACAAATTCATTGATGCTATGACGGGTGGAAAATCCCCCCACCGCACCGAAGTGTTTGTCAATATATGCACCCAGGGCTCTTATGATTTCTTGCGCCGAGGTGTGACCTAAGACATTACTTATTGCTTCCAGTTCCTCCAGAGTAAAGAGGGCAATGGCGTAGGTCTCATCTCTCCGTTTACGGCTTAAATCCGTTTGGTATCTGACCTTGAAATGCCTCTGGGAATACAGCCCGGTCAATTCTTCCTGGAAGCCCTCCAGGCTCTGTATGACTTCATCTTTGAAGGGATGTTCAAACTCATCGAGTTCTTCTGGAGTGCCCTGAAAAACGATCTTGCCATTATAGAGGGCGAGAATACGATTTGAGATGAAAAAAACGTCCGGAATTTCATGGCTGATCAAGATCGCGGTAAAGCCCAATTTCCTCTGATATTCAGCGATCATGGCCAGGATGGCATTCTTGCGTATGGGATCCTGCCCGGTGGTGGGTTCGTCGAAAAGAACAATGGTGGGATCTGTAACCAGGGCACGGCTCAAAGCCACCCGCTTCTGCATACCGCCGGAGAGCTCAGACGGATACTTGTAGGCTACTTCGGTAAGCTCAGTCTGTTCGATTCTCGCCATCACCCTGCGCTCGATCTCAGTCTTGCTCAAATTCGTTGTCTGCTGCAGTGGCAAGGCAACATTGTCGTAGACCGTCATCGAGTCGAAAAGGGCGTTGTTTTGAAACATATAGCTGACCTGGACTCTGTAGGCATCCCACTCACTCTTCTTCAGGCTTCCTATGGGATTTTCCCGGAACATGACGCTGCCTTCATCCGGCGCTAGCAGGCCGATGATGTGCTTGAGAAGGACGCTTTTGCCCGTGCCGCTCTTGCCTATAATAGTCGAGATCTGGCCTTCGTAGATTTTTAAATTGACCTGATCGAGAATCGTCCGGGAACCGAATCGTTTGGTCACGTTTTTGAATTCGATGAGAGGGGTTTCCATAGTTATTGCTAAATGAGAAATGAGGTTACAGCATAGTCCGCCACAAGAATGAGCACGCACGATAGGACAACGGCCGAAGTTGTGGAAAGACTAACACCTTTGGCACCGTAGCTGTCCGTGCGCATGTGGGTGAAATAGCCCTGGTAGCAGCAGACAGTGGTAACAATGACGGCGAATACCAGGGCTTTGATGAAACCGTCGGTGACGTCCTGCATCTCCACACTGGACTGGACGCGGTGAAAGTAGGTGCCGGCATTTACACCCAGCAGCACGACCCCGGAGAGAAAGCCGCCAAGGATGCCGATGAGGTCAAACAGAGCCGTGAGCAAAGGAAAGCTGATGATCGCGGCGGCAATTCGTGGGCTGATCAGGAACTTGAGCGGGTCGATACGCATGGTGTCCAGAGCGTCGATCTGCTCGGAGATGCGCTGGATCCCGATCTCCGCGGTCATGGCGGAGCCTGCCCGGGCGGTAATCATAATGGCTGTGAGCACGGGCCCCAGTTCCCTGACCAGAGAAAGGGCCACCAATGTGCCGAGCGCCCCTTGGGCGCCGAACTTAACCAGGGCGTGGTAAGATTGAAGGCCGAGGACCATGCCGGTGAAAAAACCTACCAGCATGATAATCGTTATGGACTTGGCGCCGATGTAGTAAATTTGTTGAATGATGGCGGGTATCTGTTTGGGCCGGAAGATCATGATACAAGCCTTACCGAAAAAAATGGTTGCGGCTCCCATATGATCGACCCAACTGATTACTTTCCTGCCTAAACCAGCAAAGGGCCGGGTGAGAAACGTCCCCGGCTGCCCGGTGACTTCGTTTTCACCAGGATCTTGGTCATGAGAATTACTAGTCACTTACGATGCTCCCGTTGTGCATGGATTGTCAGTCTTCGGTACCCAAATCTGGCTTTCCCCGGGCGATACGCTAAACTGGCCATAGACAAAGAGAAGGCGGAAACAAAAATCGCGTCAGTATAGCGTAAATTTCTCAATACTGAAATCCTTATGTTCCTTCCCTGCCTGTTCAGGCCTTCGTTTACGGGGGCAAGAGCCGCCACTGTAATGTAGTCAGGCTCGCCAGACCTCTTACTTGGGGGTAAACTCGAACTTCTGTCCCCCCACGGTGGCTTCCGCCATCAGGCCTCCTCTGGGCATGGTGAAAACGGCCACCCCTTGGTCATAACTAGCGTCTTTGGAAGCCCCCTCCCTCACGGCGACTGCTGATATCTGGGCGTTCAGTTCGAAGTTTCCCTGCTTAAAATCATCCAATGCCGCTTTGTTCTTAAAAAAGATGATTTCCATGAAGGACTGGCCGCCAATCTGGGCACCCACCGTCACCTGCACAATGCTGGCACGGCCAATGAACCCTGCTTGTTCATACACCCATCCATCACCGTGAGCTCCACCAACGATAAAGCCACCTTTGCCCACCGACGGGAAGACCACGTAGCCGTAAGCCTTATCGAAGAACACCTGCATGCTTGAATCGGCTTTCTTGAATCTGGCAATCGTTTCCTGAACTGCGGCATTTTCTTTCTGCTCCCTGGTCGGGTCCCATCCCGCCCAGGCCGAACTACTTAGCACAACCGGCAACCAGATTGCCAGGAGGCCACAAACCATTATTTTTCGCATAATGGTTCCTCCTCATGTACTGGAGAGGTCCAACAGCAAGGAAATAGTATTTGTCTTTGGCCGTCTCTCTTACCACGTTCCCCGACAAGGGGTCAAATCATCAAGAGTTTCCCCAAAAATGTTGTGAGCGACACAGCCCAAAGGGGAAGGCTGCTCCACAACGAGCAATTCACACCATTATATGGCAGCGTCCGTGTTACGAAAGCACCAAATCTTCATGCTAGCTCTAGCGAAGCTGAGATGCGTAAAGATTGGAGGCTCAGATGCTCGTTGTTTTCCAGCCTCCCCCTTTGTCCATCCTGGTGTTTCTTCTGAGTGACTGGCGGGAGGCCTGTGCCACTTCCGCAGCTGTTGGTGGGGGAGCCCCTGGCCCGCCGCAGGCGGGAACAGGGAGGGGGCGCCTTCCCCCGCACACAGCTGCGCTTGAAGTGACCAGGCCGGAGCCTCGGAACGACAGAAGAAACACCAGGAAGACATTTTTACTTTCAAATGAGACCGCAACGCGGCAATAACTTCAATATATAAATATCAACCATCCAATTTTGTGGTAAGTCCTGGTAAATCAGCCTTTGACTTTTGTTTGAAAACAGATAAAGTCAACTGAAGATTTGTCGCTTTAAAAGGAGATTGCAGCCATGAAACAGAGCATCAAGGTGATCGATCAGCTTGATCTTCAAGACAAGCGCGTTTTCATTCGGGTAGATTTCAACGTGCCGCTCGCAGAGGGGAGGGTTGCAGATCGCACTAGAATTGAAGCTGCCTTGCCCACTATCCGTTATGCCCTGGATAAAGGTGCTAAGGTGATTTTGGCATCCCATCTTGGCCGCCCAAAAGGAAAAAGGACTCCAGAGCTTAGCCTAAAACCTGTGAGTGTGGCTCTGGCTGACTCTCTCGGGATACCGGTGAAGCTGGCGCCCGATTGTGTGGGTCCCGAGGTTGAGGCAATGGTTGCGGCCATGCAGCCCGGAGAGGTGCTGCTGCTGGAAAATCTCAGGTTTCATGAAGAAGAAACGAAAAATGAGGAAGAATTTGCTAAGGCCCTGGCACTGCTTGCCGATGTCTATGTTAACGATGCCTTTGGCACCGCGCATCGAGCCCACGCCTCAACCACAGGTATGGCAGCATTCGTCCCGGAACGTGGAGCAGGCTTTCTGCTAAAAAAAGAATGCGACTACCTGGGCAAGGTCTTGGCCAACCCGGAGCGCCCTTTTGTTGCCATTTTAGGAGGCGCCAAAGTCTCCGATAAGATTCCGGTGATTAGTAACCTATTGGAACTGGTGGACTCACTGCTAATCGGTGGCGCCATGGCTTACACCTTTTTGCGTTCTTTAGGTCAACAGACGGGCGAGTCCCTGGTGGAAGAAGACCAGCTTACCCTGGCCCATGATCTGTTCAATGAAGCTAAAGACCGGGGGGTGGCTCTATTGTTGCCCACTGATCATGTTGTGGCTGACAAGCCAGAGGAGGGGAGGGTGGCAACCACAGTTAAGGGTGACATTCCTGCCGGCAAGATGGGGCTTGATATCGGCCCGGAAACCATCGCTTCTTTTGTAAGCGAGATCGCCAGGGCCAAGACAATCTTCTGGAACGGCCCACTGGGGTTGTTTGAAATAAAACCGTTTGAAGCGGGTACGATGGCTATTGCCGCCGCCATTGCAAAAAGTGCAGCACTCTCGGTTGTCGGGGGTGGTGATTCGGTGGCGGCAGTGAAGCGCTCGGGTCAGGCTGAGTCCATCTCGCATATTTCCACGGGTGGCGGGGCTTCATTGGAGTTTCTGGAAGGGAAGACACTTCCGGGTCTTGCCGCCCTGGTTTAGGCATAGGGCAGAGGGTATAGAGCATAGAGCCATAATTCCAAAGTCATCACTCTCTGCTGTCATTCATAGTCAATTGGCCACCAAAGGTGGCCGTCAGTACGCTCCGCTGTCATTTGTTGTCACTAGGTCGTTATGAGGAATGACTATAAATGACGGGCGATCAGCCCGAATGACGCCGAAGGCAAATGACCACGAATGACGGCCGTAAGGCCTAATGACGGGCGCAGCCCTACTGACGGCGAAGCCAAGTGACGCGTAGCTAGATGCCTCTTTCCTGCTTCACGGCATTATATGCTTCCTGGATCTCGCGAAATTTATCTTGAGCAAACTTGGTGAACTCTTCAGGCAGTCCCTTGGAGGCGATTTTGTCCGGATGGTATTCTTTCACTAACTTTCTGTATTGTTTCTTTATCTCTGCATCTGTAGCACTACTGTCAGTTTCCAGAATGGCGTAGTGTTTTTCAAAGTCCAGGGCGTATCTGGACTTCAGTTCTTTGTATTTTTTCTCACTGAAATTGAATATGCCAGCAGCAGAGTTGATGAGTCTCTCTTCACTCTCACTCAGGATGCCGTCGGCAATAGATAGTCTGAGTAATACATCTATCATGAGGTCCAAAAGCTGGGGTTGGTTTTGGAATTCTTGGTAGAACTGGGTGGCAAAATCTTGGAAAGGAGTTGGAGAACCAAGTGCTGTCTCGAAGATCTCCGCGGCAAATCTCTTACTTGGAGGGCTAAGATTTAACTCATGTGCCATAAAATTTTCAATGGTCTGTATCTCCTCTGGTGATACTCGGCCATCTGCCTTGGCCAGTTTTGCCAGCATTGAAAATGTTGCAACGAAGAAGGTCATCTGCGACTGTTCGTGGTACGAGAGTCGCTTTCTTCCTTCTGCGTAGTATTGTCTGCTGTCCGCATCAAAGGTGTGACCTAAGGCAACTCCTGCAATGGCACCGATAGGACCGCCCAAAGCGAATCCTATGGTGCCTCCGAGCATCTTCCCTAACCAACCCATAACTGCTGCTCCTTGTCTAAGTCAAGAGGGCGGACTCTCATTGCTCTCTCTTACCCCTCAATCAATTTAGGCTAACTCTGGCATGGAATTTTGGTGGTTGTCAAGGTGGGTTCGTCAGATCAGAGAGTTTGTCAGACCTCGAATTATAAAAAACCCCACCGAACCGTGTTCCCTCCAAGCTGGTCTGCTGCGGTTGAACGATGGGGAAAGGGGATCAAACTACAATCAAGATAGAGGGGATTAAAATTGAGGATCTTTGTTTTGCAGCAACCGCCGTAGAAAGGGCTGCCAGAAACAATTTTCATAGAGCTTGCAAGCCTTGGCCCAATGACCGCCAAGTCGACACCACACATGTAAAGGATGCAAGCTGTGCTGTAGCCACTTCTTCATGTGAAATTTCTCTACTCTTTTTCCAGGTAATTTACTGAGAGCAGGGCGGTGTCTCAATGGGGCAAAGTGTGTATTTTCTGGAGATAGATGCAGTATTTAGTAGAGTAGTTTGACCGGGGTCATGCGGGAAACTGAGGCCTTCAATAAAAAAGCGGAGCCGAAGCTCCGCAGTGTTTCTTGGAGTGATCAAGCTGCGAGGCGAAGCCGTGTGAGTTTTCTGGTGGGGCCAGTCTCGGCGAATCACCATAATTGGCCAAAAAACCAAGATCGAATTGGCCAAAACATCAAATAGACGGCAAGGTCCTACCCGGTTTTTCGACCAACATTGCGTTAATTATTAAGCCGCCCCTGCCAGGTCCTTTGGTTCAAAACCGTGGCACTTGTCGCAGACCGACTCAGCTTCTCTCTGCATCACTATAGCATGCATGCCGGAAAAACTGGCGGGTATATCCCGACTCACGGTCTCGAGATCTCGGCATATTGGGTAGTGCCTGCAATCTATGGGTTTTTTGTAGTCTCCCATGATATGCTCCACTGACAGCTTCAGAGCTTGTCATGCCAATTAATCTCCTGACTACCCAATTGTTGCAAACACAGTGCCAAGCCACAAAAAAAGCGGAGCCAACGACTCCGCATCTTCTTAGTTTCAACCAAGATATTGTAGTTTGGTCTCTAGAGGGCAAGTGTAGATTAAAGTATGTAATCTCCACTCCCGCTGGGCCATTTTCGACTTGCAGAATAGATAGGGTGACTAGCTCGACCTCTAGCAGTGATCTATGGCTTTTCCTCTCCCCCCCGAAAGTTAAAAACATATTCTTCGCAATTGATGTCAACAGTGAAATTACCTCCCCGTGATCTTGCGTATTCGACCCAACCTGGCTTGTCCTCCGTGTAGCAGTAGGAGGGTTTGGTGGGAGTGTGATAAGGGACATGAGTGGGAAGCTTACATACACAGCAGGAGTAAAGGGTACGGCAGGTGTCCTCACTGCAGCGGTAGGAGAAAAGCGTGAATGCCGCGAGCCTGCTGCCGGAGTGGCAGAGGGCGGAGTCAAATACGCTTTTACGGAACGTTCGTAAGTTTCACTCCTAAAAAGAACCCATCTGCAATCAAGTCGAGCGGGAACCAAACTTTCTCTTGCACCCGCATTCATCCTATTCTAATCTTAGAGTAGTTCCTTCTATCAGGATATAATTTTTGAGGGACTACCAATGAAAGATAGCAAAAAGCAGGCTCGAAGAACAGCGACGGTATCTCACCGTTTGCTGTCCAGCCAAGAGTCAACGAAAGAAAAAGTCACCATTCGAG
>PPDG01000132.1 GCA_002899795.1 Desulfobacteraceae bacterium
ATGACCCAACTCTGGGTACTCGATCAAGCAGGCACGTTGCTCTTCAGTACCCTTCCAGACGCTGTATTATTTTCCGAACAGGAAATACGTGAAATGATCCGTACCCACTCAGGGCCATTTGACTGGCAGTACGAAGAGAGAGAAGGAGTGGGAACGTACTCGTCCTTGTATATGCAAAACGAGTTCCTGGTGGACAAGTGGATCATTGCCCTGGGCGAATTCAAAGCCCACGTGCTCGCGCCCATGTCAAAATTCAAAAAGATCTTTCCCCTTGTGGTCCTGCTGTCACTGTGGGTGGTGTTACTTCTTAGCATTAATCAGATTCGAAGGAATTTGATCACCCTGGAAAGATTGCAGGAGGGGACAAAACGCATTGCCGGGAGAGACTTTGATACCAGAGTGACAGTCACCAGCGGCGACGAGTTTCAGGAGTTGGCGGAATCCTTCAATGCCATGGCAAGTCGATTGGGCAAGCAATTTAACGCCTTGACCACAATGAATGAAATCGACCGTTCCATCCTTTCGGCGCTGGATACCAGACTCATCGTGGACACGGTGCTCAACCGGATGCGAGAGCTATTCCCCTGTGATTGTGTGGGCGTGGCTTTGCTGGATGCTGAATCTTCAGATGGAGGGCTGATGCATGTCCAATATGGCGAGTCAGAAAGCGAAAACTGGCTAGCGCCCATTAATCTCACAGCTGCCGAGGTGCAGGAATTATATGATCATCCCGAACAATTGTTCGTAGACTCAAATAAGGAAATCCCCCACTATCTTACCTCCCTGGCGGAGTTGGAAGCGGAATTATTTTTGACCCTTCCCATGTTTGTAGCCGAGAAACTTTCCGGCTTGATCGTCCTGGGCTACCTGGATCCGACAGAGGCTAATGAGGAAGATGCAGTCCAGGCCCGTCAGCTGGCTGATCAGGTGGCAGTGGCCATCTCAAATGCCCGACTGATAGAGGAGTTGGACGAACTGAACTGGGGCACATTGTATGCTTTGGCCAGGGCCATAGATGCCAAGTCACACTGGACGGCAGGCCACTCTGAGCGAGTGACTGAACTCGCTTTGAGGATCGGCCAGGCTCTGGGACTGAATCAGAAACGACTGGATGATCTGCATAGGGGAGGGCTGCTGCACGATCTTGGCAAGATCGGAATTCCGCCGGAGATTCTTGATAAGGCAGGTAAATTGACAGATGAGGAATATCAACTGATGCGTGAGCACGTGCGCATTGGAGCGAGAATCCTGGAACCAATTGAGGCCTACGCCGGAATCATACCAGTGGTGTTGCACCATCATGAATATTATGACGGCTCGGGATACCCCGACAATCTCTCCGGAGAGGATATTGATTTAGGGGCTCGCATATTTACGGTGGCCGACCACTACGACGCTCTCATTTCAGACAGGCCGTATCGTGAAGGATTGCCTAGGGAGACCGTCATTGGTTTCATAAAAGAGGACTCTGGTACCAAGTTCGATCCAAAGGTGGTAGAGGCCTTCCTGGAGGTGATGGCCCAGGAAGAGAGAGAAGCGGTATCGAGTTAGCGGGCGAAGAAAACGGTATTCTTTTTGTTGGAAAATTCCCTACAGCCCCTGCAGTGGGACCACAGGGAATTTTCAGTTTGAGGTGGTATTGTTCTTTTTCGGGGTTTATATTAAAAAGGTTTGTAACTCGATCCACGCGATTGGGAGACGCGAGTGAAATCAAAGAGCACCTTCATAGCGTTCGCGATTCTCATTCTATTTTTCGGAGCGCAATGTCAAAAGGAATTCACGGTTCCCGAGGAGCTAATCGGGGTTTGGGTGACAGATGACCCAAAATACGTGGACCATCCCTTTGAAATCAAAAAGGACACCCTCATTTTTGAACAGGGTCTGGGCTACTTTGATTTTGATGTGTTTCCAATCGTGGATTTGGAAAAAATGGATGAAGATGGAAATACCTTGTACATCATCCACTATCTCATTCGAGCAGGACGGAAGTTTGAGTTCTCTTTTTACTACACCCCAACAGAAGGGGGCGTGATCAGATTCAAAAACCAACCTGAAATGAAGTGGACCAAGAAGAAATCTTAAGTGCTCTCTGTCTCTTCCGACTTTTATGTTACCGAACTCTCGGTCTGCCGAACTCTTTTTGTTGGAGATTAGCCTTATGCTTACAGAAAAGCAAAAGCTAGAGGTTCTGACCAATCTAGGTACGGAACTCAACCAGGTCAAAGACCTTGACATTCTCATGGAGCACATACTTACCGAAGCCCGGCTGGTTGTGAATGCTGATGCCGGTTCCATATACATCCGTGACAAAGAGGAATTACGTTTCACCTATACTCAGAATGCCACGCTGCAAAGGAGACTGCCTTTAGGAGAGAAACTTATCTACAATATTTTTACGATTCCTGCAGACGAAAGTAGTATCGCAGGTTATTCGGCAATCACCGGTCAGGAGCTGAATATTCCGGATGTCTACACACTCGAAAGCACCGTCCCATATCGCTTCGACAAAAGATTCGATGAGACTGCTGGCTATGAAACCCACTCGGTCCTGGCAGTTCCGTTGAAGACAGTACGGGAAGAAGTCATCGGTGTCCTTCAGGTTATCAATGCCCAGAACGATAAGGGCAAGATTATGCCGTTCTCAGAGGAAGACGCCAAGATGATGGTTCATTTTGCCAGTATGGCCACCATGGCCTTGGAAAGAGCACAGATGACCCGAACCCTCATCCTGAGGATGATCCGGATGGCAGAACTACGAGACCCCAAAGAAACAGGACCTCACGTCAACCGGGTTGGATCGTATTCCGTGGAGATATATGAAAGGTGGGCCAAGGAAAATAACATTTCCGCAAAAGAGATCCAGATCAAGCGCGATGTGCTGCGGATGGCTGCCATGCTCCATGACGTGGGCAAGGTTGCCATATCGGATCAGATTCTAAGAAAGCCAGCTCGGCTCACTGACGAAGAATTTGACATCATGAAACAACACACATTTTTCGGGGCGAGACTTTTTATTGACAAGAAATCAGATTTCGATGAGGCCGCAGCAGAAGTTGCCCTGAGCCACCATGAGTGGTGGAATGGCAAGGGTTATCCTGGGCATGTCGATCTGGCGGCAACCGGACCGGGACTGAGTTTCTCTGTGCAACAACTGCAACCACAGGGCAGAAAAGGCGACGAGATTCCCCTTTTCGGCAGGATTGTAGCCATAGCTGACGTCTACGATGCTCTGGCCTCTAAAAGAGCGTACAAGGAGGCCTGGGACGAGGCAGATATCATTAAAACCATGGAACAAGGTGCGGGGCAACAGTTCGATCCCGCGCTCATCGAGGTCTTCTTTTCCTCCCTGGATGTGATGCGATCTATTCAACAACGCTACCCAGACAAGGAAGAGTAGTCCATTTTTCCCCGTTCTCACCCTTCTTGCCGAGTCAACCCAGATACAGGCAATAGAAACCTACATGGCTGTTTGGCGAAACGGAGAAGTTATCCGTTATAAGTTATAAGTTATACGTGATAATTATATTCTACACCTATGGATGTTAACACTGACAAGAGTACTTTGCAGACATCCGTACAACGAATAACGAATAACGTATAACTGATAACCCTCTTGTGCTAAGTACTTAGTGGTTACTGCCCACTGCCTCGTTATCGAGGCGCGAGGCGCTGAGCTCCCCCTGGTCACTGCCTGCGGCAGTCCTCGCAGATGCCATCAATGCGGACTTCGACTCTTTCGATCAACCCTGGAAAGGAGGAGCGCTCAAGGGGCTCCGTGTCCAAGCTAATATGTTCGGGACGAAGACATTCCATTTCACCGCATTCTACGCAATAGAAATGGGAGTGCGGCTGGTGGTTGGCATTTGGGGCCAACCCGTAGCGAAAAGAGCGGTCGCCGGCACTAATGCGCTCAACCAATTTGTTTCCCACCAATAGGTCAAGAATTCGGTAAACAGTGACCCGGTTAACATCCCGGCTTTGGTTCAAGGCGGCAATAATCTCCTGCGCACTGATGGGGTGGGGGCTGTTTCCGATAATTTCCAAGACACGCAATCGATTGGGAGTTTGCCCCAAACCACTATGTTCAATGAGATTCACATAGTCACATTGATTGCACATAATTTTTTGCCTTTCTCACGTCGGTTGTTCCGGTAGCTGTCGCAAATGGGGCCCCAAGTCATTGCTGTGGACGTGGGGTTCCATGAGCTGTCAAGCGGAAAAAAACCTTTTCGCTTTCAAAAACTCAATCAAGAGTGAAATGAAAAAACAAACCCCCGCGACCATGATAATGGTGGCGCCTGAAGTAAGATTGAAAGTGTAGGAAAGCCAGAGCCCAACCATAGTAAAAAAGCAGCTCAGCAGGAAGGAGAGGAACATCATCTTTTTGAGAGATCCGGCGTATTTTTCGGCTATATATGGTGGAATGGTCAGCAGGGCAATGACCAGGATTAACCCCACAATCCTGATAATCATGACCACGGAGAGCGCTACCATTGCCAGGAGAAGAAAATAGAGGAACTTTACGCGGACGCCCCTGACTTGAGCAAAATCTTCGTCGTAGGAAAGTGCCAGGAAATCATTGTAAAAACAAGCCACAGCCAAGAGAATCAAACCGTTCAGAACTAACATAAGCCAGAGATCGGTTGTTGGAACGGTAAGTATACTACCAAAGAGGAAGCTCATGAGGTCCACGTTATAGCCTGGTGTTAGATCCAAAAGAATCACACCGAGGGCCATCCCCACTGCCCAGAGCACACCAATGATGGTGTCGGCCCGATGTCTTGCTTTCAGCGTTACTGCCGCCATTACCATGGCAATGAGAAGGGCGAATCCCAAAGTTCCCGCCACGTAGGGCAACCCAAAGAAGAAGGCCAGGCCAATGCCGCCATATGCTGCGTGGGCAATGCCACCGGAAAGAAACACGATCCGATTTACCACAATGAAGGTGCCGATCACCCCGCAAGCGATGCTGGTGAGAAGGCCGGCCAAAAGCGCATTTCTCATAAATTCAAACTGGAGAGCTTCAAACATATCATCAAGTCCTATTCAGCAAGTCTGCCCTGATAACGTATCTAAAGTGTTTACAAAATTGTCGTTCTTCAGGAGTATTGGAGTGCTAGAGTGCGAAAATACCAAATCACAAATCACAAATATCAAACAAATAACAATGACCAAAATTCCAAACCTGTTTTGGTCATTGAGTATTGGAATTTGAGATTTGTTTGTAATTTCTCCTTCGGAGTCCCCACCCTCTGGGCGGGGCCCCGGTTTGGTGCTTGAGATTTGATATTTTGCAATGCTCCAATATTCCATAGACCTCACTATTTCTGGATCAGCTGTTTATTACTCATCCTCCTCGTGTTTCTGCAAAACTCTGTGGGGCAAGCCGTGGGCAACGATATCCACTGGACAGCATTGATAGGCCAACTCGATCATCTCTTCGTTGATTTCTGCATGATCATGGTGGAAAACCTGCTGATTTACGCAGGCAACAGATTTGATATGACTGGAAACAACACCGATGTCGTGGCTGACTACAATGATAGTTACCGTCTCGTTGAGTTCCTTGAGAATATCAAAAAGATCGGTCTGGTGTTTACTGTCCACACTAGCCGTGGGTTCGTCCAAGAAGAGTACCTCAGGTTCATCCACCAGCGCTCTGGCAATGAAGACCCTCTGCTGCTGCCCCCCAGAGAGCTCCCCGACGCGGCGATTTGCAGATTCCCCCATTTCCACTCTTTCCAGGGCTTGTTGGGCTGCCGTCCTGTCTTTTTGGGTGTATCGAGACCAGGCCCGGCTCGGACGCAGCCTTCCCATAAGCACCACATCGAGCACTGATATTGGAAAACTCTGGTTGAAATGGAGGTGCTGAGGCATGTAGCCGATGCGGTGGGAACTCTCCCGCGGGGATTGGCCAAAGATACGTATAGCACCTCGCTCGGGCTTCAAGAGGCCGAGCATCAGTTTGAGGAGCGTAGTCTTACCGCCACCGTTGGGACCCAGCAGGGCGACGAAATCTCCCCCGCGAACAGTAAAATTTACGTCCTGAAGAACTGGAATTGCATTGTAGAAAAACCAGACATCTTTAACCTCTATAATTGGTTCATTCATGAAACACCTCACCTCAGAGCGGTACTGAGCTTGGCTGCTACCTGGCGCAAGTTCTCGGCCCAATCGGGGGCGAGTGGATCCACGACAACGATTTGCGCGGTTGTGGCTTGCGCTATTGTTCGAGCTGCTTGCCAGGAGAATTGAGGTTGGACAAAGATTACCTCGATACCAATTTGTTTGCCGTACTGAATTAGATATTTCAGTTCCGCTGGTTTGAGTTCCTTGCCTTCAATTTCAATGGGCACTTGCTCCAGTCCGTAAGCGTGAGCGAAGTAACCCCAGGAAGGATGGAACACCATGAATTCAGAATGATCTGCCGTTGTCTGAAACAATCTTTTCAGTTCTAGATCAAGGTCTACGAGTTCCGCGATGAAACTCTTATAGTTAGCTTGGTAAAGAGCTCGATTAGTTGGATCAAGAGTTTCTAGTCCATTCAGAATATTTCTGGCCTGCTGCATGACCAGCGGCGGAGAAAGCCAGACATGGGGATCCTTTCCCATGTGGTGATCCTGCCCGTGCTCGGTCTCACCATAATGGTGTTTTGATTCTTCTTGATGTGCGTGGTGAGATTTCATCGCCCTCTTTTCGATACCAACTTGGGTATACACAATGTGCATCTTGGAGTTGGTGGCCACAATCTTTGGAAGCCACGTTTTTTCAAATGGCACGCCGATGGCGAAGTAAAGGTCGGACTTTGCCAGGGCGACCATCTGCTTGGGCTTTGGTTCGTAGGTGGCTGGACTTGCTCCCGGTTGGACCATAACGGCAACCTCAACGAAATCTCCGCCGATTTTCTCGACGAAGTACTTCTGGGGCAAAATGCTCACGAACACCTTGAGGGGACGGGCGAGAGTAATCTGGGCAATAGACAAGAATAGAACCAACAGTCCAGAAATGGCCACCTTTTTCACAGTGCTGTCACCTTGCTTGTGTTCTGGCGGTGTTGCGAGTCCGGAGTCCAATACGAATTATGCAACTTAATTGCATCAGAGTCAATTTTTAGATTGCAGATTGTAGATTTTAGATTTCAGATTTTGCATTGGAGATTGCGGATTGCAGCGGTGGGAGCGATTCTTGCCGGTGTGGGTTTGCAACGTTAGGGTTTACGCTTCCAGTACTCATTTGCTGAGACCGGATCGTAAATACGGTGTACTCCGTAGACCTTCACGGTGGGGGAGAAGCGATATTCGTCGGCTTCATGAAAAAGTCGGTCCACAGTCATGAGTGTACCGACAAAGGCCCCGTGTTTCTGATAAGCCTCTTTACTATAGGCAGCGCACGTGGGGTAGCTTGGGCAGCGATCCCCGTCCACCGGGGAAATTACTTCTGAAAAAAAGGTGAGAAGAGAAGTGAAAAAGCCGGAAGTTATAGACGAATTGGTAGGGTCACTGTGCCGGTGGGCAGAAGACCGGTGAACTGGACTATCCCAGGGTCCATTCATTGGGTCCTCTGCCGCCAAGACTGGCGGTGCTTTGGCAAACAAAACCACCAGCATAAGCAGCATGAGCCAGTAACCAAGCAAGCCCAATCGTTTCATCCAATTCTCCCAACCAGAGGCAGAAACTCAATACCCGATAACCGAACAGCAATGGTAACTTCGAGCTGGGTTAAATGCAAGACGCATACCCCAATGACAAAAAACTGGAACCTAGAAAACCTGGTACCCAAAGCAAGGCCAGAGTTGCATGGCTTTGATGGAGGTTTCAGTGTTCCCCGCTGCAGCTTCGCTTCAGACGGGATTGCCGCTTCGCTCCAACACGTTTCAGCTTTTTTGTTCTTTTCCTGACACCTGACACCTGAGTCCTCAACCATTCCAGACCACCACAATAGCTCTCGCTGCTTTTTCCCCCAGGCAACGAAAGCTGTGACTAAGGTCTGATTCAAAATAAATGCTGTCTCCCGACTCAAGCACCTCCACCCGGGACACGCTGCGAAACTCGAGCGTGCCCTCAAGAACATGCAGGAATTCCTCTCCGTCATGGTTCATGAAGACCATCTCGCTGCTATCCTGCACAGGAAATTCCACTAAGAAGGGTTCCATCTGCTTGTCGGTCTTCTTGGTCTCTAAGGTCTCATACACATAATTGACCTCACCCTTGCGGTGGTGAGGCCGCTTTTCTACTCGAATCCGTTCATTGTGTCGTGTGATGGCAATTTTATCGCTCCCCACCTCGTCCTGAAAGAAGTGGGCTAAGCTAACATTGAAGGCCCTGGCCACCTTGAGCAGGGTAGCCACGGGTGGAACCACGTGGTCATTTTCAATTTGCGAGAGAAATGGCTTAGACAAGCCAGTTTTGGCAGCCACATCCTGTAGAGTGTAATTCTTCTTCAGTCTCAGTTCACGTATCTTACTGCCAAGCTTGAGAGCCTTCACACCCAGCTGAATGTCGTCTCGAGACTTCCTCATCTTCTCTCCTCACAATTCAAGAGGCTATAACCCGCGGGATTCCCCAACACCGGAGACCTCGGCGTGTATCCCAACAGTCGCTTCAATCACTTTCATTTTACACCAACTCTTGTTTGTCTAAAACAAAAAAGGTTTGTTTCCGTAAAACAACAAGGTCGGGCAGATAATGGGGGTGGTGAGTGGGTGTTATAAGTCGAGTCAGCCCCGCGACAAGCTCGGGACAGGCACGCAGCCGTTGCAAGTAGGCACTCCTTCGACCCATTCGACAGGCTCAGGGCAGGCAGGCTCAGGACAAGTAGGAACAAAG
>PPDG01000562.1 GCA_002899795.1 Desulfobacteraceae bacterium
ATCGCTTGTGACTTATCCTTTCTGGAGTCGAACCATGAAGACAGTGAGTGCCAAGACCGTTCCCGAAAATCTCCGCTGGTATCTGGTGGATGCCACCGAACTAACACTCGGCCGACTGGCCAGTCAAGTGGCAAGCAGACTGCGTGGAAAACACCAGCCGACCTTTACCCCTCATGCCGATACCGGGGATTTCATTATCGTTATCAATGCTGAGAAGGTTAGATTGACCGGTAGGAAGTGGCAGCAAAAGACATACCATCGCCATACGGGGTACATGGGTGGCCTCAAGTCAATTACTGCCAGGAAACTGAGAGAAAAGAGGCCCGAAGATCTGGTGCGCTTCGCAGTATGGGGTATGTTGCCCAAAAACCGTTTGGGCCGGAAGCTCTACAAAAAGCTCAAAGTTTATGCCGGGCCCGATCACCCCCATGAAGCCCAACAGCCGCAGCCACTGGAGTTACCGTACTGAGGACAGGAGCTAGTTAATGAGCGAAGAACGCTATTACGCCACTGGCAGAAGAAAGACATCCGTAGCCCGCGTATGGTTGACGCCGGGCGAGGGTAGCGTAAAGATAAACAAACGATCCATTGATGACTATCTCAAACGGGAAACCGCTAAGATGATTATCCGCCAGCCTCTGGAATTGACAGAGACGCTAGGAAAATTTGATATTTATGTGAATGTACGAGGTGGTGGCATCTCGGGTCAGGCAGGCGCGATCAAACATGGCATTTCCAGGGCACTTCTAGCAGTTAATCCTGATTTTCGCCCCCTCCTCAAGAAGTCAGGCTTCCTCACGCGCGACTCGCGAGTTAAAGAACGGAAAAAATACGGCCAGCCTGGCGCCAGGAAAAGATTCCAATACTCTAAACGATAGGCTTGTATTCTTTGGGATTTGGGAGGAGGGCTCGGCCCTCCTTTTTTTTTAGCATTCGGAACCACGATCTGAACCTAATCTCAGAATCTTTGCTTTCGATCTGGTCGGAGTCCAACACCACATGGCGTGCTGGAGTACTCCCCCATGGTCGAACTGATAGCCGTATAGATTGGAACCGTACTCAACGGGGAGATTGTCGACACATCGCCCGGCTTCCGGCTCCGCTTCCAGCCCGTAGGGCTTCCAGGCCGGAGGGTAGAGCCTACAGCTGGGAGAGAAGGACGGTCATATCCGCGGTCCGCCTTAGGCGGATTCGTGAAACATCCGGGATAGGGGGTAGCTGTGAAAGTACGTGTGGCGGTGGTTGGGGGCACGGGGTATGCTGGCTTTGAGCTTGTTGCTCTCCTTCAGCAACACCCTAAAGTGGAACTAATTGCCATCACTTCTCAGTCCTATGCAGGACAGTGCATCGATGAGGTGTTTCCAGCACTGAGAGGGGTGAGTTCCCTTGTATGCGAACCATTGGATCTCGAGAGCCTGGTGGCAAGAGCCGACTGCATGTTTGTGGCCTTACCGCACAAGACGGCCATGGAGGTGGTAGCTCCATTGGTGCGCGCCGGCAAGCGGGTAGTGGACCTGAGTGCTGATTTTCGTTTCCGAGATGCGGCAGTTTACGAACAGTGGTATCAGGAACATACAGCCAAAGATCTCCTGGCTGAAGCGGTATATGGTCTACCAGAACTTCACCGCGATAAGATCCGATCTGCCCATCTGGTTGGCAATCCAGGCTGCTATCCCACCGGAGTCATATTGGCGGCTGCACCACTGTTGGCCGCTGAAGTTGTAGACTCGGACAGCCTGATAGCCGATTGTAAATCAGGAGTTAGCGGTGCTGGGAGGACGCCCACCCTCACCACTCACTTTTGTGAAACCAATGAGGGATTCAAGGCCTACAAAGTTGGGGAGCACCGCCACACTCCAGAAATCGAGCAAGAACTCAGCAGCCTTGCTGGAAGAGCGATCAAGGTGGTGTTTACCCCGCATTTGGTTCCTATGTCGAGGGGGATTTTGACCACTCTTTATGCGAACCTTTCAGGAAGGGTTAACGACGAAGAGATCGAGGGTTTTTACCAGAAAGCGTATGGTAACGCCCCTTTTGTCAGGGTTTTGAATCCAGGGCAACTGCCCTCTACCCTACACGTCCGGTGAACCAACTACTGTGATATCGGTTGGCGGTTAGAGCCTCGTACCGGTAGAATCATCGCTATCTCCGCCATCGACAATTTGACCAGGGGCGCCTCTGGCCAGGCCATCTGCAACATGAACCTGATGTTTGGTTTCGATGAGGATGAAGGCCTTAAGCTTCGGGTTTGGCAGCCGTAGTCGCAAGGCCTGGAGGCTTTACGCCCGAGGCACTGCGGAACGATGGGGAGAAGGGGCGACGCGGTGAAAGAAATGATACATGACTAAACACCTATGACCAATGACCAGAGAAAGAATTTTAAGCTAGTCCTCGAATATGACGGCTCCAACTACCACGGGTGGCAGCGCCAGAAGGGTGTGCTGACCATCCAAGAGGTTGTGGAAACGCGTCTGGCGATTATGATTCAGGCTCCGGTTCGATTGACAGGAGCCGGTAGAACCGATGCTGGTGTCCATGCCAGAGGCCAGGTAGCCAACTTCTTCAGTGAAACCAGGATTCCCCCGGAGAGACTGCGACGTGGTTTAAATGGCCTGCTTCCGGATGACATTGTTGCCCTGGAATTGGCTCTGGTACCTGATCGGTTTCATGCTCGCTTCCAAGCACATAGCAAGGTCTATGAATACCGGATTTATAACGGACCGATGCCGCCGGCCTTGGGGAGGCAGTACGGTTGGCATATTGGGCAACCACTGAGATGGGATTCCATGGAACGATGTCTGAAGCTCCTCGAAGGAAGACATGATTTTTCTTCATTCCAGGCAACGGGGAGCAGTGTTAGGAGCAGTGAGAGGATAGTTATGTCCACCGGGATCGCCCCGGCAGGAGAAGATATGCAGGCGATCACCATTGAGGCCAACGGTTTCCTCAGATACATGGTGCGCAACATAGTTGGCACCTTGGTGGAGGTGGGACGGGGAAAGCTCACAGTGGAAGAGTTTTCTGCGGTTGTGGCCGCCTGCGACCGAAAACAAGCGGGAATGACAGCACCGGCTCGGGGCCTCTGCTTGCTAGAGGTCCGGTATTAAATAACGCATACAGCATAGCTCCAAGCGCATGGTTAGCAGGCAGGAGGCAAGAGCCAGATCAATAATGATGTCTTATAGGTGTCATTATATGTGTCAATTGAAGCACTGAGTGAACAATCGGCCTGCCGATGTTTTGGGGTAGCCGCACGGAGTGAACTAATTCAAGTACTAAACGTGCAAATACGGTGAATCCAAAAGTGTACCGAAACACGAGAAAGCCACATTTCACTGCAATGAAATTTGCCTTGACAAAGAAAAGTTGTTTTCCTAAGTTGAAATTATCATTAGTTATTTTAGATACTAACTTACATTACCCATAGTGGTTTGCTGTGGTTGCTGGGTTGGATGGGCCTTAAGGCCCTTGGTCTGTATTTTGCATAAATACCCCGAGACCAAGATAGAGAAATTCTGCTAGCCCGGATATTGCACGAATCGCCCTCTCGAGATCGTGGAGAAGAGTATGCCTGCCCGCCATGAGAGCAAGGCGAGGCGGGCGGGCCACCGGGTCATCGCAGGGGGGCGGAGCGAACCGCACTTAACAGTACCTTGCGGAGCTCGACACGCGAGGACGCCCGGCTTCCGGCTCGTAGAGCCCACAGCTCGGAGAGAAGGACGGTCATATCCGCGGTCGCAGCAGTTCATTCATGAAATATTCGGACTAAGGGAGGTAAGGTCCTTAGATGGCGCAAAAGCTGGGCAATTTCTTGGTACGCGAGGGTTTGATCACACCCGAACAGCTGGATAGCGCACTCCAAGAGCAAAAGGCCAACGGGGGCATGCTGGGAAGCAACCTCGTGAAGATGCAATATATCGAAGAGGCCGAACTCATGGAGTTTCTGAGCAAGCAATTCGGTGTGCCCTCCACCGATCCTTCCAAACTGGACGTTGATTCTGACGTGATCGAGATGATACCTGGAAACATCGTCCAGAAGTATAAGATCGTTCCTATCTCTTTGGAGGGGCAGACGTTGACCATAGCCATGGTGGATCCCTCCAATATTTTCATCATTGATGACATTAAATTTCTCACCCGGAAAAACATCCGCGTTACGGTAGCAACAGAGACTTCGATAAAGTCGGCCATGGACAGATTCTACGATGCTGGCGCGTCCCTGGAAGATGTTATGAGTGAGTTCGATGAAGAAGGCGTAGATGTAATTGAGGGTTCTGACGACGTAGATCTTGGGGAACTGGAAAGCGCGGCCGAGCAGGCGCCAGTGGTGAAGCTGGTTAATCTGATCCTGGTGGATGCCATCAAGAAGATGGCCAGTGACATCCACATTGAGCCCTATGAAAAGAGTTTTCGGGTACGCTACCGGATTGATGGGGTCCTTTACGAAGTGATGAAGCCGCCGATGAAGCTGAGAAATGCGCTTCTTTCGCGGATCAAGATCATGTCCAGGCTTGATATCGCAGAACGCCGCCTGCCTCAAGATGGTCGCATCAAACTCAAGACCAAGGGCAAGGAGATGGATTTCCGCGTGTCTGTGCTACCAACCCTGTTTGGAGAGAAGATAGTGCTCAGACTTCTGGACAAATCCAATCTCCAACTGGACATGACCAAGTTGGGCTTTGAACAAAAGCAGCTGGATCATTTTAAAGATGCGATCTACAAGCCTTTTGGGATGGTGCTGGTAACCGGGCCCACTGGAAGCGGCAAGACTACGACTCTTTACAGTGCTCTTTCAGAATTGAACAAAGCCACAGAAAACATATCCACTGCTGAGGATCCCGTGGAGTTCAACCTGGGCGGGATCAACCAGGTGCAGATCCATGAATCCATTGGACTAACCTTCGCATCGGCCCTGCGCTCATTTCTGCGTCAGGACCCAGACATAATTATGGTGGGCGAGGTCCGTGATTTCGAGACCGCGGAAATCGCGATCAAAGCGGCGCTTACGGGCCATATGGTTTTGAGCACCCTCCATACCAATGACGCACCGAGCACCGTCAACCGTTTGCTCAATATGGGGGTGGAACCCTTCCTGGTTTCCTCGGCTGTAAATCTTATTCTCGCTCAGCGACTGTCCCGCCAAATCTGTGCCGATTGCAAAGAGGAGTTGGAAATCCCCAAGGAGACGTTGCTGGATTTAGGCGTTCCTGACGAAGAGGTGGGTAGCTACAGATGCCACCATGGTACTGGTTGCCCCACCTGCAGCCAAACAGGGTATAAAGGCCGCATCGCCCTTTATGAGGTTATGCCGCTGTACGAGGAGCTTAAGGAGCTGGTTCTGGTAGGAGCTTCCAGCACCGAGATCAAACGTGAAGCGATGCGGTTAGGTATGCTGACCCTGAGGCAGTCAGGCATCAATAAACTAAAAGCAGGAATTACTACCGTGGAGGAAGTTGTCCGCTGCTCGGTGAAAGATTAGCTTGCTTTATTTTCCTCAGCTGGCAACTATAGGCAGTAGGACAACTGCAGGGCATGAAGCGCTGGGATGGAGAAACAAGCGTGGTCATGGTGATTAGGCTGGGAGGATGTAACCATCCGTAACATTAACGCCTACTAGATTAACAAAGGAGCGGCCATGCCAGACTACATATGGACAGGGGTCAATCGTAAGGGAAAAAAGAAAAAGGGTGAGATGGAAGCTGAGAGCGAGAATTTCGTTCGCCTCACCCTAAGACGTCAGGGTATTGAGCCCACTAAGATCAAACCAAAACCCAAAGACCTATTTGAAAACGTCAAGTTTCTCCAGCCCAAGGTGACCGAAAAGGACATCGTGATTATGACCCGCCAGTTTGCGACCATGATTGATGCGGGTCTGCCGTTGGTTCAGTGTCTGGAGATTCTTTTCAGCCAGCAAGACAATAAGACGTTTAAAAGGATACTGAAGAACATAAAAGAGGACGTTGAGGAAGGGTCCACCTTTGCTGACGCTTTGAAACAGCATCCTGATGTCTTTGACGACCTTTTTGTTAACCTTGTGGCCGCGGGCGAGATCGGTGGTATTCTGGATATCATCTTGAATCGACTGGCGGCTTACATCGAGAAGGCTGCCAAATTGAAAAAAAAGGTCAAAGGAGCCATGACCTACCCCATCGTGGTTATGGTAATCGCCGTTCTGGTGGTGGCGGTCATCCTTATTTTTGTGATCCCGGTGTTCGAGTCAATGTTCGCCGACTTCGGCAAAGCACTACCTGTTCCCACCCAGATAGTGGTAGCGATGAGTGATTTCCTCAAAAACTATATTCTCTACATCATTGTCGGATTCGTTCTCCTTATGTTTGCTTTCAGGCGATTCTATAAAACTGACAAAGGTCGAGCTCTGGTGGACAAACTGGTCCTCAAGCTTCCCGTTTTCGGTATGCTACTCCGCAAGGTAGCTGTGGCCAAATTCACCCGTACTCTGGGCACTATGATCAGCAGCGGTGTCCCAATCCTTGATAGTCTGGACATCGTAGCAGCTACTGCTGGTAATATGACCATCGAGGAGGCAATCCGGGAAACCAGACGAAGCATTAGTGAGGGCCGGACCATTGCCGAACCCTTGGCCGACAGTGATGTTTTCCCGTCCATGGTTGTACAGATGATCTCGGTGGGTGAAGCCACTGGTGCCTTGGATACCATGCTGGCCAAAATTGCCGATTTCTATGATGATGAAGTTGATGCAGCCGTTGACGCTCTCACCGCCATGCTCGAGCCCTTTATGATGGTTTTCCTGGGAGGTACCATAGGTGGTCTCGTGGTTTCCATGTATCTCCCCATATTTCAGATGGCCGGAGCCATGGGTGGCTGATCAACCATGTCTGAGTTGGAACAGGATTCGACAGAGCGCAACGAGGAGCTTCTGGGGAAAATCAAGTGGCTCATGGTTCTCAGGCTGCTTTTTGCCACCTTTCTCCTTGTTGCCACAGTTGTTGTGCAGGCAAGAGCTTATCCCTCCTTCTCTAATACCTCACTTGCCTCATTGTACATTCTCACCGGTGTCATCTACTTTCTGACTCTTTGCTATGCCCTGTTGCTAGACCGCATCAAGAAATACATTTTTTTTGCTTATGTACAGCTCGTTTTCGATGTGCTTTTCGTGACGGCATTGATCTATGTCACCGGAGGCATCGAGAGCATTTTTTCGTTCATGTACATACTCACAATTATCAATGCTGCCATCATGCTCTACCGTCGTGGAGGCCTCCTCATAGCCTCGGCTAGTAGTATAGGTTACGGCTCCTTGTTGGACCTCCAATATTTCGGCATTATTCATCCATATTACATCCGCGCTTCCGAGCTGATGACCTACACCATCGGCTACTACTTCTATACCCTGCTGATGAACATTGCCGCCTTTTATCTGGTGGCTTTCTTGAGCAGTTATCTGGCTGAGGAGCTTCGCCGCAGTGGCGTCAAGCTGAAAGCAAAGCAGTACGATCTGGACCAACTTGAACTGCTAAACCGTAATATTGTTCAAAGTATCAATACTGGACTTATAACTCTGAACAATCAACTCGAGATTTCATATATCAACCCGGCAGTCGAGCAGATTTCTGGATTCGTCTATAGGGATCTAGAGGGGATTCACATTGGTGATATTTTTCCGAAAATTGTACCCTATTTGAGTATTAGTGATAGAGGGGGCGACAATGATGACATGCCTCAACCGCAGAAAGGGATTGACGTTGATTTTGATCGACGAGATGGGACTAGACTCCATTTAGGGTTCTCCCAATCGATCCTAAAGGATCCAGGGGGCGACGAAATAGGGTTGATCTTAATATTTCAGGATCTCACTGAATTTCGTCAGATGCAGGAACAGGTGCGACGGATGGACCGCTTGGCAGTGGCGGGTGAACTTGCAGCTGGTATTGCGCATGAGATTAAGAATCCTCTCGCTTCACTGAGCGGCTCGATACAGATGCTCAGGGACGAGGTGGATTTCGGACCGATGCAACAGCGGCTGATGGACATCACCATGCGGGAAGCGGAAAGGCTCAATGCACTGGTGAACGAGTTTCTCCTTTTTGCCCGGCCGGAAAGAGCGGTGGATCGATCGGTGGAGGTGAACGAGGTCATTGAAGATACATTGGAGATGTTGAAAAACAGCCCGGAGCTCTCCCGACCTATTCGTATTGAAAAGACTCTGAGCAAGAACCTATGGGTTCACATTGACTCTCAACGACTCCAACAGGTGATCTGGAACCTAGTGCTCAACGCTGTCCAAGAAATGAAAAACAGTGGTCGTCTCTCCGTCGCCACCGCTATCCGTACGAAGCGAGGATCAGGAGACGCTCCCCGAGACTATGCCCGGGACAGGCAGGAAAAGCTGGCCGAAATTTCAATTTCAGACACGGGCCCAGGGATTTTGCCAGAGAATCAGGGGAAAGTGTTCGATCCGTTCTTTACCACCAAAGACCAGGGCACGGGTCTGGGCCTGACCATCGTTCACCGGATAGTGGAGAACTATGACGGTAAAATCTTCCTCGACAGCGACGGACGCAGTGGTACTACCTTCACGCTACACTTCCCTCTAGCAGAGGAAGACCCCCAAGACAGACCTCAGTAGCCCGCCTATAGTGCTTGACTCCACTGGGTAAATGATTTATCGTAACGCGTTTTGAGGTCCTGAGACCACAAGGTGTGGTGAGTGTTTTTGTGCCGGGGAATCTCGACCACAGAGGACATAGAGTTCATAGAGAATTGTTGCTCTAAAAAGTACTGCGGCGAATTACGGTTAGAACTCCATTTTTTCTCTGTGTCC
>PPDG01000392.1 GCA_002899795.1 Desulfobacteraceae bacterium
CACCCTCACTTCTTTGAATATGGTGCGGCCCATACTGTGCAGGTCAACAACGCCCGTGGCCAAGCCCCTCACCGTGATGGTGGATGATTGGATACCAACATTACCTCCCATGCCGGTGATTACCGGAACGAAGGTTACCAGAACAATGGCATCGTGCAGGGCGACCTTAAAGAGCCAGAGAAGGTAGCCGGTCAACAACCCTCCGAATAGGTTGGTGATAAGCCAGGGTAACCGGAGGCGGGAGATCTTCCAGACTTTGTCGCCGTACACCAGTTCATCTTCATGGGTACCGGCCATCCGCAGAATATCTTCAGAAACCTCCTCCTCCATGATGTCCATGATGTCATCGATGGTAATGCGTCCAACCAGAGTTCCGTCCGGTTCCACTACCGGGGTCGAGAGGAGGTCATATTTCTGAAATATGCTTGCCACTTCTTCCTGATCCATATTGACAGGAATAGCCTTGAAACTGCTGTCCATGACTTGGGAGACTTTGTCTCCGGGGTTAGCCAAAATGAGCCTCTTTAGACTCAGTTGTCCCAACACTTTGAACTGGGGATCGATGACGAAGACGTTGATCAAATAGTCCAGATTCTCACCCAGTAGACGAACGCGATCAATGGCTTCGGCAATGGTGGCTTCCCGTGGCACAGCCAAGAGCTCTGCTTGCATAATACCGCCGGCCGTTTCCTCTCCATGGACAAGGAGCCGACGTACATGCTGCGAATCCACCACATCAATGCGAGCCAGGACTTTCTCGACCACTTCCTCCGGCACCCCGGCCAGGAGGTCAGCCGCATCATCCGAGTCCAGTTCGTCCACGATCTGGCCTAGACGTCGAGGGGACAGGTGAGAGAGAATTTGATCTTGGGAGAATTCCGACAGGTGAGCGATCACCTCTGGGGCGATGACCGTGTCAAAGCGTTTGAACAGGTTTATCTTCTCGGACTCATCCAGAGATTCGAAAAGGTCGGCAATGTCCACTGGATGCAATTCAGCCAGCATCTCAACTGCGTCATCCAAGTTGTCTTGGTTCAGAGCCGATTTCAGCCTTGAGAGGAGTTCACTTCTGTCAATGGGCATCGTTGTCAACCTGTCTAGAATTATGGACAATAAACCGCAGGAGCGGTATATATTCGGTTCGGGACACCAAGCTAGCCGGAGCTGTCACAAAAGTGCAAGGCTGGCTGCGACAGGCAGAAATGCTTCTGGTCCTGTGACTGGAGTCTTGGGCACTGGTGCCCCCAGTGCTGCAGGTGTTTTCCCATTGCTAGATTAGCAGCTTTAGCCTACACTAATTGCGCGCCGAATGAAATTCTTTTCGAAAATTGAGTCTGCACAACTCAAGCGATAGACTGACGGTTCTGTCGTGGTTGTAATCTTCAAGGTTCAGAAAAGGCAAACCGATCCGCAAGAGTATTACCGAATATAGGGCATCAGCCATAACAAGAGATCAATCTTGCTAAATAGGGTAGCAGTTATGCTGAATACCATACGAGGCAGAATAATCGCAGTTTTAATACTGGGTCTTGCTGTACTTCTGTTAATTACTGCCATAAATTTTTGGAATGTTTTCTCTGTGAATGAAAAAATACGTATTATCGAAAACTATGATGATTTGTTTAATGACATTTTGGAGGTTAGACGCTATGAGAAAAATTTTATTTTATATAAAAATGTTAATGATTTAAAGGAGTCCCTCGAGTACTTGGATAAAGCAGAAGATTTGGCTCGCAGACTAGCATTAAATATCTCTGAGCTAGTCGGCAGTGAAGAATTCGATCATTTTATGTCTAGCTTGCATAGTTATCGACAGGTAATCGTTAAGTATACTGTCTCAGATAATGATCAAATTAGTCAATCTGACATAACCCTAATGAGGTCACGAGGCAAGGAGCTGATAGAGTTCGTTAGTAGGTTTATCGATATCAAACGTAAAAGAATCCACAGAGCTCTCTCCCGCTCTGTAGTTATTCCCTTTTTGTTTCTGCTTATCTTTTTCACCGTGATTATTCTGACCTTTCGTATTGTAGTGAGGGACATTTTCCAACCTTTACAGCTTATCGAGCGGACAACTAAAGAAATCGCCCAGGGCAACTTTTCCCCCATAGACTATAAGGCCCGGACCAAGGACGAGATATTCGATCTTGTCACTGCTTTTAACAAAATGGCCAGAGAAATCGATGAGGGACAAGAGGAGTTGGTACAGTCTCGCAAGATTGCCGCTCTTGGTACCTTTACTGCCGGGGTGGCCCACGAGATCAACAACCCTCTCAACAATATCTATCTGACGGCTGAGGCCCTAATTGAAGACTTCGAACAACAGATCCCCGGAGAAGCCAAGGAACTTGTGCTGGATATCCTCTATCAATCCGAACGGGCAGCTGAGGTTGTGGGAAATCTTCTGGACTTCTCGCGAAGCGAACACCCATCCTATACCGAGCTCTCGGTGGATGATGTCATCCAGCGCACTGTAAAGCTGGTGAAAAACCAGTTGATGCTGACTGGCATCAACCTGGAGATGGAGATCGCTTCAGGGCTGCCCGAGATCAAAGGGGCCCAACGTCATCTCCAGCAAGTTTTCTTGAATCTGTTCTTGAATGCAATTCACGCCATGCCCAATACTGGCGAGCTCACTGTTAGCGCAACTACATACTCTTCTGAATACATCCGAATAGATGTAAAGGATACGGGAGTGGGGATAAGGGCCGAGGACTTGGAGAGGATCTTTGATCCCTTCTTCACCACCAAAGGAGTGGGGCGGGGAACGGGGCTCGGTCTATCGGTGACCTATGGAATCGTCAAAGAGCACGGAGGGTATATAGAGGTAGCAAGTGAGGTGGGGAAAGGATCCACCTTCTCTGTGTTTCTTCCCGTAGTGGCGGAAAGGCCGGAGGAACAAGATGGACGCCCAAATAGCCATAGTGGATGATGAGATAACGGTGTGCCGCCGACTACAACATGCCTTGGTGAAAGAGGGCTATGGGGTGGAGACTTTTCAGGCTGCAGGGCCTTTTCTCGAGCGCATGACCGTGGCCCATTTTCAGGTCATATTCCTTGATCTAAGGCTGTCGGATATGGATGGCATGAGGCTGTTGCCAGAGATAAAGAGGAGATGGGAGCAGGCCGAGGTAGTGATCATCACCGGCTACGGATCCATAGATTCAGCTGTTAAGGCAATTCAGAAAGGGGCCTATCATTATATCACCAAGCCCCTAAAGCTTGAAGACGTCCGCATCCTGGCAAAGAGGGCTCTGGAGAAGATACATCTCAGGCAAGAGGTTGATAACCTGAAAAGGGTTTTGGCAGAGGATCGCAGCTCCTTTAACGGGCTTGTAGGAACCAGCGGGGAGATGCAGGAGATCTTTAGCCTGATGAAGAAGGTGGCTGTTGTCGACTGCAACGTCCTGATCCGCGGCGAAACTGGCACGGGCAAGGAGCTGGTGGCCAGGGCCATTCATAATCTGAGCCCCAGGAGCCCCTATCCATTTGTCTCTTTTAATTGCGGCGGCTTTGCGGAGGAATTGATCACCAATGAGCTGTTCGGCCATGAAAAAGGGGCTTTTACCGGGGCCGTCTCCACCAAAATAGGGCTGTTGGAGACGTCCCACCGCGGGACGGTCTTTTTGGATGAAATAGGAGAGATGCCCCCCTCCATGCAGGTAAAGCTTCTGCGGGTCATTCAGGAAAAGAAGATCCTCAGGGTGGGAGGAACAAGGCCAATAGACCTGGATATCCGAATTGTTGCCGCCACCAACAAGGATTTGAAACAGGAAGTCCAGGATAGAGAATTCCGCGAAGATCTTTATTACCGGCTTGACGTGGTAAACATCAAGCTTCCAAGACTGGCCGAGAGGAAAGACGATATTCCCCTGTTGATCTCGCATTTTATCAAGAAATACAGTACTGCTTTGCGAAAGGAGATCAGCCGCATCACCCCCGAGGCCGTGGAGATTCTTTTAGGATACAACTACCCGGGAAATGTTCGCGAGTTGGAAAACATTGTCGAGCGGGCTGTGGCCTTGGCGGAGGGTGAGCTGGTTAGGGTGGAAGACCTACCCCCGGATCTGCAAAAGCTCGATTTTTTCTCCCTGGATGGAGAAGAGCTCCTGTCCCTGGAAAAGGTAGAGAAGAACCACCTAGTCAAGGTCTTGAACAAGACCGGCTGGAATAGGAATCTAACCAGCGAGATTCTCGATCTGCCGCGGACCACCCTCTGGCGGAAGATGAAAAAATATAACATTTCGAAAAAGTAGTCGCCAAAATCCGCGTTTCACTTTTCACTTTGAAACATTCCTGCCATAGTCGTTTTTCTTCAACAAAGATCAGCTAATCCCCCCCGTCAATAGATAGTTCTGTTTCAAAATGAAAAGCCATTCATGTCAGCTCATCTTTGGTATAACTGGTAACTATTTAAAATTAAGTGATTTTTTGGTTTGGCACCAATCTTGTAGAACCTGACGAGATTATGAAGCGAATCATGGCGGTTTTGGAAGCTGGTGAGACCAACCTCTGGTCAGCTGTCCATGCGATCAATCTGGCCCAGAGACTGGGCGGCAAAGTCTTCATTCTCAGGATCTTACCCTCTGAAAAAAGCGGAAAAAGTGTAGAACTGCAGGAAGAGCGAAAGGGGGTGTTGCAAGAGCGGCTGGAGGCTCTCATTGAACAGGGGCGTTCTCAGGCGGTTTCGGTAGATTACCACATAGCTCATGGGAGTTATGAAGATGAACTGGTGCGGTTTATTAGAGAAATACAGATTGACATTCTGGTACTTCCCGCGCCCCATTTGTTTCAGTATGGTCAGCGGCACAAGGAGATTTCACCCGAGAGCATCCGCCATCGGGTCAACTGTCGCATAGAACTGGTGCATGAGAAACCCGATTTAGTTGTGAGGAGATGAATATGTTCTGGCACCTCTACCTACCCATTGCGGGGAGCAGCATCAACATCTTGTTGATCTTTTTCTTGGGCATTCTGGTTGGGCTTCTTTCCGGTATATTTGGAGTCGGAGGTGGTTTTTTGATGACCCCGCTGCTGATCATGATCGGCATACCACCAACGGTGGCCGCAGCCTCGGACTCCAACCAGATTGTCGGGGCCTCCACCTCGGGCACCCTGGCCCATTACCGGCTGGGCAATGTGGATTTCAAAATGGGCCTCCTCCTGCTGATCGGTGGAGTGGCGGGTGGAACAGTGGGAGTGCAGATCATTAAGATCCTGCGCGAGCTTGGCAATGCGGACTTTTTGATCAACATCACCTACGTGCTGATGCTCGGTTTTGTCGGCACTTATATGTTTCTGGAGAGTCTGCAGGCGATAAGAAAGAAAAAGGCTGCGCAGGAGCCCCCTGTGGCTAAGGAGTCAAGATATGCCCGGCTGGTGGGCAAGCTGCCGTGGCAGACAAATTTTGACACATCCGGAATCAGACTTTCTGTGCTCATGCCCCTTGGCCTGGGCGTATTTGTCGGTATTCTGGCGGCAATTATGGGGGTGGGCGGCGGCTTTATAATGGTTCCGGTAATGGTCTATCTGTTAAGAATGCCGATGCACGTTGTTGTGGGGACCAGCCTCTTCCAGATCCTCTTTACCTGTGTCAATGTGACCATCATGCAGGCCCACTCCAATCATACGGTTGATTTCGTCTTGGCTCTCATCCTGCTGCTGGGGTCTACGTTGGGGGCGCAGTTCGGGGCCAAGATCAGCAAAAGATTGGGCGGGGAGCAGCTCAAGATACTCCTCGCCTCAATTGTTCTTCTGGTGATGGTGAAAATGCTCTTGAGCCTTCTCCTAACACCCGACATCATGGTAGCATACAAGGGAGGACATTAAAGTGCTGAAAAAGACCGCAGTTTTTCTGGCTCTCTTCTTCTGCTTCTTTGTTGGTTGGCCGTTATTCTCGCCAGCCGGTGGCATAAAGGCTCGTCTGATTCCTGAGGCCGTCGACATCGGCACCTTTTTTAACGGCACTAAGGTATATGTCTCCGGCGATGTCTCTCGGGACAGCGAGGTTGTGGTAAGGTTGTCTGGGATGCGCCAGGATGTGGCCCTGAAGAAAAAGGGAAAGGTACTGGGTCTTTTGTGGATGAACCTCGGCAGCGTCACCATCCACGACGTGCCCAGCATGTATCTTGTCTCTATCTCTAAGGATTTAGGGGCCATTGCCAAGAAGCAGCCCAACAAGTGGGAGGAACTGGGCTTCGGCTTCGCTGCTCTGGAAAAAGAGATAAACACTAGCTCACCGCCGGCAGAAAGAGAAGCGATCTTCAAAGAGTTTTTGAAACTGAAAAAGAGCGAAGGGCTTTATGCCATAGAAACAGGTAGTATCAGCTACACCGAAGAGAACTCTGGCGGCAAGTCCTTCGAGGCGGTTTTGGAGATCCCCCCCCGTCTTACCCCGGGGAAATATACGGTGGAAACCGTTGCTGTAAAGGATGGCTCTGTGACGGCAAGCACCACAGCGGAGCTGCAAGTGAAGCAGGTTGGGTTTCCCGCATTTGTCTCGAGCCTTGCCTTCAAGCATGGCGCTCTATACGGTCTCTTGGCCACGATTATTGCCATTGTTGCAGGCCTGCTCATGGGCGTCATCTTTAAAGGCGAAAAGGGTGCGCACTGATCAGCTGATGAACATCTTCGGCAGGCTAAAAAAGGCTCTCAGTTCCAGAAAGAGCCGTCGCGGCCAGGTCCCTTTTATCATCTTGTTTAAGACCTTTCAGGGGATCCTGGAGAAGAATAACAGGATATTGGATTTGATGGCAGAAATGGGCGACAAGCTTGGAGGTGATTATGTTTTTGATAAGCAGTACATCGTCTCCAGCAGCCAGGAGATGGGCGATCTGGTTTACAAGCTGATCTACGACTTGGATACCATCGCCCCCCGTAAATATTTTGATCTTTACGACGCCTTTCAGAGGATCAGCCATGAGATCGAAGAAGAGTTGGTCGGCAGGCCGGTAATCCCCCAGGCGGACCTGGTAATACCTTTTGAGACCATCAGCAGGGACTCCGGCGATGTGGTGGGGGGCAAAGTGGCTAACCTGGCTGAAGTACATAATATCCTGGGGCTGCCCACACCGGAGGGCTTCGTTATTACCACCACGGCCTTCAAGGCCTTCATGGAGTACAACAAGCTTTGGGATAGATTCAGACAGGAGCCTATGACAGCTGAGGTCGGCAAGGAGATGCGCAGGCTCATCGCCCAGGGCTTATTACCTCCTGATCTCAAACGAGCATTGCAACAAAGTATTGAAAAATTGCAGCAGGCAGCGAGCGATAAGAAGATATTTTTGGCGGTAAGAAGCAGTGCCTGGGGTGAGGACAGCATCCATACCTTCGCCGGCCAGTTCAAAACCTTCCTGAACCAGCCGGCTGAAAAGCTTGGCGACAGGTATAAGCAGGTGATCGGCAGCGCTTACTCCCCTTCGGCCATAGAGTACAGGGCGGGAAAAGGTATTTCCGAGGATGAGGTGGCCATGGGGGTGGGCTGCCAGATAACCATCGACGCCAAGGTAAGTGGTGTGCTCTACACCCTGGATCCCACCACGCCGGAGCGGGAGGTTATGGTAATAAACTCTGTCTTGGGGCTTGGAGCGCCCTTGGTATCAGGCGAGGTGGCAGGGGACCAGTACTTACTGAGTCGCACGCCACCGCATGAACTCACAGCCGTTAACGTCCGGCGCAAGCCCTCCAGTCTGGCTCTGAAGGCGGGCGGTGGCACTGAGGTTCGGTCCGTTCCAGAAGAACTGCAGATGCGGCCTTGCCTCGCAACCGCAGAGATGCTGCGTCTGGCTGAAACTGCCCTTATTATTGAAAGGTATTTCAAAAAGCCCCAGGACATCGAGTGGGCCCTGGACAAAAATGGTCAGTTTATTATACTCCAGACCAGGCCCCTCAACCTCCAAAGCCAGATGGCCAATTTGGTCTGCAACCTCACCGCCGCCGTGCAAGACTATCCGGTGATATTTAGAGGCAAAGGGGACATCGCCCAACGGGGGGTCGGAGCGGGGGCTGTAGTTATTGTCAGGGATGATCAAGATATGGAGGATTTTCCCGCGGGCGCCATCCTGGTTAGCAAGTATACCTCACCACGCCTTGCCAAGGTTGTGCCCAGGGCCAGCGGTATCCTCACCGATGTAGGTTCGCCCACCGGCCATATGGCCACCATCGCCCGGGAGTTCCGGGTACCTACTATTGTCAATACAGGAGAGGCCACTAGGGTCCTGAGGCCGGGGCAGGAAATCACGGTGGACGCAGAGGAGAATGTGGTATATGAGGGCAGGGTAAAAGAGCTCTGTTACTATGAGTTTTCCGAAGAGCCATTTGAAGAGAGCTACGAATATCGGCTGATCTTGCGAGTGCTCAAGAAGATAGCCCCTCTTAACTTGCTGAACCCCCACGAGAAGAATTTCGCCCCTGGGGGTTGCAAGAGTTTTCATGACATCACCAGGTTCGTCCATGAGAAGGCGGTGGAGGAGTTGCTTAACCTTGATTTCCAGAAAAGGAAATTGGATGCACCGGCAAGGAGACTCAAGCTCCCAATCCCTCTAGGGTTGATGCTCATTGATATGGGGGGGGGGTTAGAAGAGACTGCGGAGGGTTCGGTGGTGGAGCCCGGCCAGGTGGTCTCGATTCCCATGAAAGCAACGCTTGAGGGAATGATTGCTCCTGGAATGTGGAGCACAGAGCCCATGTCGGTGGACTTTGGCTCCTTTATGTCGAGCCTCACCCGGACTTTTTCATCCAGCCTGGCAACGCCCAAATATATGGGGCAGAATCTGGCGATCA
>PPDG01000220.1 GCA_002899795.1 Desulfobacteraceae bacterium
ACTAATCTCCGTGTCTTCGCATCACCGCCTCGATTTGCTAGGCCGGCAACAAAGATTTGAGAATTTTATTGTCCAGTTTTTTCAGAATCGCCAGGGTGAGTTTAAGGGTTGCCTGGAAGTCATCAAGATGAATGAGGCCGCTATGCCCGTGGGCATAACGAACCGGCACCGCCAAGACCACCGTGGGAATGCCGCCCTGCGCCAGATGGATGGGACGAGCATCGGTTGCTCCACTCTGGCGCACAGCAAGTTGATGAGCAATCTTGTTCTTCTTGGCCAGTTCTGTTACCCACTGCCAAAAATGGCGGTGGATGATGGTGGAAGGATCGAAAAGGCGAATCTGACAGCCTTTGCCCACAGCACCCTGGGGACTATCTTTAGTAATCCCGGGAAAGTCGTCGGCAGGTGCTCCCTCTAAAACTACTGCGGCCTGTGGTTTGACAACCTCAACCGCAGTCACCGCACCCCTGGTACCGACTTCCTCCTGTACGGTGGCGGTAGCCACAACCGTATTTGGATGAGAAGACAATTGCTTCATGGCAGCAACCAGTACCGCACAGCCAACCCTGTCATCCCAAGCCTTATTGGCCAGTAGTTTTTTGTTATAAATTGCGAAATGACTTACCGGTGTAATAAGATCCCCCAGCTGTAATCCCAGAGAGGCGATCTCTTTTTTGGAAGCAGCACCCACATCCACTAGAAGGTCTTCCACCTTGAGTTCGCTTTTTTGCTCTTTTTTGAAATGGGGTGGTACTGCAGCAACGATTCCCTCCACTGCGCCCTTACTGCCGTTGATATGGACTCGCTGACCAGGCAGGTTGCTGGCGATCCACCCGCCCAGAGGCTGCAGCCTCAGGTACCCCCCCTCGGTGATGTTCTGGAGCATGAATCCCACTTCATCCATATGAGCTGTTAGCATCAAACGGGGCTGTTTTCTGCTCCCCTGTTTGCTGGCGATGAGAGAACCCAAGCCGTCACGTTGAATCTGACAGCTCGGCTCCAGGTGTCTTCTAATAATGGCGGCCACCGGCTCTTCTCCACCCGGGGGACCGGGGCAGGATGACAATTCTTGCAGAAGATTGATCAAGTCTTTCATGGCTCCCTCCATGTAGATGACACTATGAGACAATAAAAAGAGAGATAATTCAACTGGAAGTTAGTAATTTGGACAGAGCCCCCCCTCTCCCGCCCCAGAGGGGAGAGGGAAACTATTCAGATCTGTGTCAGGTCGGGCGGGGGTAAACGGCTCGAGTATGGGCTGCGAGTGAGCCTCAGCCGAACTCCCCGCCCCAACGATTATTGTTAGCTGAATAACTGCTGGATCGTTCTAAACTGCTGAATTTCCGTATTCTTTGGCGTATTGCTTCTTGACAGAGATGACTGCAGGTGCTAAAAATCGCCAACAAACAGGGCATTTGAGTGTAAGCCCCCGAGTTTACCACCAAGGGAGAGTACCTGCCTATGGGGGTTTCCCAAACAATTCTTCATGAGGAAGTTGAATCCCGCTATCTTGCCTACGCCCTTTCCACAATTGTTTCCAGAGCCCTTCCAGATGTGAGAGACGGTCTCAAGCCGGTACACCGGCGGATCATCTATGCCATGGATGCCATTGGCGCCAAACAGGCTGCGCGCCATGTCAAATCTGCCAGAGTAGTGGGAGAGGTGATCGGAAAATATCATCCCCATGGTGATGCAGCCGTTTATGACGCCATGGTACGGATGGCTCAGGATTTTTCTCTGAGATATCCGTTGGTGGATGGGCAGGGGAACTTCGGCTCGGTGGATGGCGATGGTGCCGCGGCCATGCGCTACACTGAAGCGAAGCTATCCGCTATTGCCGGAGAGTTGCTGGCTGATCTCAAGGCGCAGACCGTGGCGTTCAGCGACAACTACGACGGCACCCTAACTGAGCCCGCCGTGCTGCCGGCCCGGATACCTAATCTTCTCATTAACGGTTCCAGTGGGATTGCCGTGGGCATGGCCACCAACATACCGCCCCACAACCTCAGTGAAGTTTGCGACGCGCTCATTAATTTAATCGGCAACGAAGACGCAAGCACCGCCGAGATAATGGCCAAGATCAAGGGGCCGGATTTTCCCACAGGTGGTCAGATTATAGTGTCTGCAGAAGAAATGAAGGAGATCTATCGGCGCGGCAAAGGCAGCATCAAGATCCGGGGAGAGTTCGAGGTTGAAACCCTCAAGCGGGGCAGGAGGCAGTTGGTTATCACCTCATTGCCCTATTCGGTAAATAAATCTCGATTGGTGGAGAAGATCGCCGATTTGATTCTTTCCAAAAAGCTGCCAATGGTCACCGACGTTAAAGATGAGAGTGCCGAAAGCGTCAGAGTCGTATTGGAGTTAAGAGACGGCAAAGTAGATCCCCAAAAGGTAATGACCTTCTTGTATAAACACAGTGACATGGAGATAAACTTTCCGCTGAATTTCACCTGCTTGACACCACTAGCGACTCCAGAAAGGTTATCCATAAAGGAAATTCTCAATCATTTTCTTGATTTTCGTAAGGAAGTGGTGGTTGGAAAGCTGGAGTTTGAACGTGCCAGTTTGGAGAAACGCATCCACATACTTCAGGGGTTCATGAAGATTTTTGTGGATTTGGACGCGGCCATTGCCATTATTCGGGTGGCCGAAAACAGAGCTGAGGCCCACGAAAACTTGAAAGCCCGCTTTGATCTTGATGACGAACAGACAAAAGCTATCCTGGATCTTCGCCTTCATGCCCTGGTAAGGATGGAGATCAGCAAAATAGAGGAAGAGCTTGCCGAAAAGGAAAAGCGACTCAAGCAGATAAACGCTACCTTGGCCAGCAGGGAGAAGATCTGGAGGGAAGTGGGGAAAGAAATCGCGGCTGTCAAGAAGGCCTACGGCGACAAGCGGCGTACTGCTGTGATCGCTGGCAGACCGCAGCTTGCATATGATAAAGAAGATTTCGTGGTCCACGAAGATGTCTATGTGGTTCTTACCCGCAATGGCTGGCTCAAGCGGGTTAAATCTTATGATCCGCGGACGCAACTGCTCAAGGAAGGGGACGAGGTACTGGCAGTTATCAACGCCAATACCAAAGAAACCGTTGCTTTCTTCTCCAATTTCGGCAAGGTCTACGGCAGTCGTATTTACGACCTGGACGTCTCTGGGAAAGGCTATGGAGATCCGATTCAAACTCTCTTTCACTTTCAAGACCAGGAGAGCATTGTGGCGGTCCTGCCTTCCGAACCTGAGTCGGCAGTGGATATGTCATTTATGGTTCAAGCAGAAGCAGACACTGATGAAGAGACAAAAGGTCAATTGACCTTTTTCCCTGGAATGGGCAGGGATGAAAAACCTGGAAAAGCAACCGCGCCAGAACCACCTCCACCATTGTGTTTGGTGGCGACTCGGAATGGTACGGGATTCTGTTTTGAGCGGAGCAGCCTCAGGGAAGCCAGCACCAGAAGCGGGCGAACCCTGATTCGTCTGCGTCCGGGTGATGAAGTGGTTGCAGTGCGTCCAGTGGAGAGACCACTTCTGGCCATTGCCACCAGCCGCAGGCTGCTGATGACCCCAGTAGCCCAGGTGAGTGTGCTGGCCGGTGCCGGCCGCGGCATGAGACTGATCAAACCGGACCCCCCTGGTGTAATGGATTTCTTTACGGTGAGCAAAGATGATTACCTGCTAATCCAGAGTAAGAAGGGCAAGGTAAATGAACTGGCTGTGGCCGAACAGCCCATTTACAATCGCGGCACTAAGGGGGCGGTGATACGAGGGGGGATTGAGAGCATCCAGCGAAAACCCAGCGAGGAGGAGTTGGGGGCGCTTGGGATGGAAGACGATTAGGAGCAGACTGACTCGGGGACGCGGAGATTACAATGCATATGTTGAGAAACTGGATATTGTTGATTCTGGCAAGTAAAGATGTGGAATTAATTTGATATTTGCAAATCTAAGTTTAAACTTAAATTTAACTTCATACTCTGATATAATTTCTTGCCGTGTCGCCTATTTACCGCGTCAGTGGTTAAGCGGTCTCTAAACACTAACTGGCGTACTAAGCTGATATGGTAGCAATATTAGTAAAGACGGGAGTGTAATGACAACAACCTACACCGGAAAAGACATCCAGGTACTCAAAGGGTTGGCACCGGTGCGGCTGCGACCGGGAATGTTCATAGGCAATACCTCCAGCACCGGTATGCACCATCTCTTCACCGAGGCCCTGGACAATGCAGTGGACGAAGCCCTTAATGGCTATTGCGATCAAATCTATATTGCAATCGGCGCTGACAACAACATAACCGTAACGGACAACGGTAGAGGCATCCCCATAGACATGCACCGCCAGTCGCGGAAAAATACTCTTGAAACCATTATGACCTCCCTGCACTCCGGGGGAAAGTTCTCAACCAAGAGCTACAAGGTTTCTGGTGGGCTCCACGGCGTTGGCATCTCTGTTGTCAATGCCTTGAGTGAATTTATGCAGGTGACCTCCAGACGTGACGGGGTCAGATGGCAGCAGAATTTTGCCCGTGGTAAGAAGAAGAGTAAATTGGAAGATCTTGGTCCCACCTCAGAACGTGGCACAACAGTGATGTTCCGACCAGATGGAGACATCTTCAAAGATGTCGTTTTCAATCCCAAAGTGATCAAAGAGCAGGCCAAGGCCAAGGCCTTTCTTACCCGCGGCTTGACCATCGTTGTGGACGACCAGATCAACGACACCGTAGATCGCTTTTATTTTGAGGATGGCATCAGAAATTATATAGAAGATCTGGTCCAGGGAAAGGAGGTTGTGACCGAGACACCCTTCTACTTCAGCTACGACAACGACCTGCGGCTGGAGATGGTTCTCTGGTGGACTACGTTTCCTGAGAGGGCCGTCTATTCTTATGCCAACTCTGTATATACCAGCGGCGGCGGTTCTCATGAGAACGGTTTTCGCCATGGAATCACCAGGGCGGTCCGTGAATACCTGACACGACAAAACAGTCAGCCCAAAAAGGCGAAAGGGGTCACCGGCGAAGATGTACGGGAAGGTCTGGTGGCGGTGCTCAGCGTTTTTGTCTCAGGCAACCTGGAATTTCAAGGCCAGACCAAGGAGAGGCTCAACTCCGATATTCAGCCCCTGGTGGAGAGTGTGGTCAAAGATGCATTTGAAAACTACCTTCTCCACAACCGTACCGCAGCCGAAGCAATAATTGATCGGATAATGCTGGCAGCCCAGGCCAGAGAGGCTTCCCGTCAGGCTCGCCAGAGTGTCCGGCGCCAGAGTGCCACGAGACGACTAACCTTGCCAGGCAAACTGGCCGATTGCACTTCAAACCGGGTGAAGGAGACCGAATTATTCATTGTAGAGGGCGACTCGGCTGGGGGCTCCAGCAAACAGGCAAGAGACCGCCGCTTTCAGGCAATTTTGCCCTTGAGGGGTAAGATTTTAAACGTGGAGCAGGCCAGCGCAGATAAGATAAGAAACAATAAGGAAATACAAGATCTTAGCCGTTGCATAGGAACAGGACTCGGCGACCAATTCGACTACAGCAGGTTGCGCTACGGCAAGATCTTCGTCAATTGTGATGCTGATGTTGATGGCTTTCACATCTCCACCCTGCTGCTCACCTTTTTCTACCGCTACATGCCGGAACTGATAGAAAAGGGGCACATTTACTTGGCCCAGCCACCTCTGTATCGGATTCAGATCAGGCAAAAGAAAAAGAAGAGTGTCCACTATGCATACCGGGAGGAAGATAAAGAGAAACTATTGGAAGGTCATGCCACAAATCATGTCACCATCCAAAGATTCAAGGGACTGGGAGAGATGAATGCGGCGGAGCTCAAAAAAACCACGATGGACCCTAAAAGCCGAATGGCACTCCAGGTAACCATCGAAGATGCAGCCCGCACCAACGAAGCCTTCGATACCCTCCTTGGCCGGGAGCCAGCCAAGCGTTACGCCTTCATCCAGGAAAACGCTGTATTCGTCCGCGAGATCGACGCTTAAAAGGCAGCTGCCAGCTGAATTACCTTTTCTCCAGTACCGCAACTGCCTCGACGTGTGGAGTGTGGGGGAAAAGATCCACGGGCTGCACCCGGAGGAGGCGATATTTTTCCATAAGCATTTTTAAATCCCGGGCCAGGGTCGCTGGATTACAGGAAACATAAACTATCTTCGGTGGTTCCAGGGTAAGGAGTTTTTTTACCACCGAAGGGTGCATGCCAGCTCGAGGCGGATCCGTCACCACTACGTGTGGAGAGCCGTGGCTGTTAGCAAAGGCAGAGGAGTTGCGAAGTAGATCTTTCAAATCGCCCAATATAAATTCGCAGTTATCCACACCGTTTAATCCGGCATTCGCCTGGGCATCAGACACCGCATCCTGCACTAGTTCAAAACCGATAACTTTTCTGGCAGCCTTGGCAAGGCCAATGGCCATGGTTCCAGTACCGGAGTAGAGATCCCAGACAACTTCAGAACCAGTCAAACCGCAGCTCTCAGATACCTGATCCAGAAGAATTCGAGCGGCTGTGCTATTAGTCTGGAAGAAGGCTCCGGAGGAAATGCGGAAGCGGAAGTCTCCTAGGTATTTCTCGATGTACCCCGGCCCGAAGACTACTTCCTGAGTATCTGCAATAGCTATCTGCGCCTTCTTCGCACTGATCCCATGCACCAGAGTACTTATGTCAGGGATCTCGGCTTGGAGCAGCGTGGAAAGCTGACGTATCAAACTGGAGGAACTGCGGTGAGGTGCAGTGATCAGTTCAACCAGTATTTGGCCGGTATGCTTGCTGTCCCGGACCACGAGAAAGCGCCAAAAACCCGTATGGTCGTGGGTATTGTAAGGGGGAAGTTCTGAGGTCAGAGCGAACTGGCGCACCTGCTTAAGGATGGAGACACTCGAAGGACTTTGGAGGTGGCATTCTTCAATATCCAGCACCCGGCCATAAAAACCCTTTATATGAAGCCCGAGAGCGAAGTCGCGAGGTTTTTCCAGGTGGCTGAGTTCAAGTTCCTCTGGCAACAACCAACGGCGGGCCCCAAAGGAATATTCCATCTTGTTACGGTAGTAATAGACTTCTGGAGAAGGCAGGGCTGGAAGAACGATGTCGTTGGACAGGCCACCAATGTGGGCCAGACACTCCCAGACTAGATTTCTTTTTACCTCCAGTTGTTCGTTGTAGGGAAGATTCTGCCACAGGCAGCCGCCGCAGGTTCCAAAGTGCATGCAACGTGGTGCAATTGCTTTCGGGGAATCCTGGAGCAGCTCCACCACTCTAGCCTCGGCGTAGGATGCTTTCTTGCGGGTGATCCGGACAAGGACACGCTGACCTGGGATGGTGCGATCGATGAAGATGACAAAGCCATCAATCCGGGCCAAGCCCTTACCACCAAAGGAAAGGTTTTCCACCACCAGTTCGATTTCGGTGCCTTTTTTCAGTTTGGTCATTTTCTATTCCAGTTGTCAGCGATGAAAAAAATATGCGATGCTACTCGTCATACCGGACGAGGCGAAGCCCCGCCGCGGCGGGGTATCCAGCAAGTAGTTATTTTTTCTGGATTCCGGACAGCCGCTTCGCGCCTTCCGGAATGACGGACTAGTTGCTTCCACAAGCATTACTATTACTCTTAACCATACTTCTCTGAGAATTCTCTGGCAAGCAGACAAACGGGCTCACAAAAAAGATTTTGCCTTTTGATGTTTGAGTCTATACAATAAAATCATACCATGCAGACAACGTGACCGTAATGAGAACCTTCCCTTGATCCCTTAAGGATGGCCAGAGCCATATCATTGGATCACCATCTCGCCAATCCACTACCTCCTCGACTGGTGTTGCTCTCTGTCTGCAATAAAGCTGATCACCATTCACAAAATCCCCGTCCGAAGACATCTTTAACCCCACCTTTGGGAAAGGAGATCCTTATGAGCGCACCCAGGGATAGCCGTTGCCGTTACAAGGAATGCTACAACTGTAAGCATCGGGTCGACTCAATCACTGGTGACAAGCCTGAATATCTATGCGGACTTGCCATTGACGGAACCATAAGGGTATTTGAGTGCGGCGGCTATCGTTATTATCTACCAGCGAAAAAGGCGCAGAGGAGGGAGCAACACGAAAAGCTTACGGAATATCAGGCGTCATGAAGAATTAGATTTAAAAGAGGCGGTTTGGGGAGGATCTTCTAGTTCAGCTGAGAACTCTTTCTTAAGAGTTTCTAGCTGCTCGGAGGAGATATTTTCGTCCAGGTTCATAAGATCACCCTCCACCGATTGAACTAGATTCTCTGCAAACATCTTGATCCAGAACATGGCACTTTCTTGGTTTGGCTGTCGCACATGGATGCCGCCGGTCTTTGCCTCCAGCGGTGTGGGTTCCCCCGGGTCTTCAACGTGGACGTCGCCGCCAAATATATCGTGAAGATGTTTTAGTGCTTTCCTACCTACACCCTTGCGCTTTTCTCCTATGATTTCAAGATGATAGAGAGTTATATGCTTGACCCCTTTCTCGTCTAGCCATAGGCTTATCTTGCCTTTGTAATGGTTGGGTTTTTCAAAGTGGAGCACCTCCATGGGACCGTAGCCTTTCAGGATCGTCAAGAGTTCCTTGATGCCCAGTTCCCTGTCCTCACCCGTCCATGCAATGTCTTTCCAAATCACCTGCGCCATGACCTGCTATCACTCCGTTGTTACCAGCGAGCACTCGCGTCGGG
>PPDG01000223.1 GCA_002899795.1 Desulfobacteraceae bacterium
ACCTCAGCGCCGGCCGCCTGTGCTCCTTCCAGGATCCGGTCCAGGAGTAGATCAGTGTTGCCGCCCTTGCGCGGACTTCCGTAAATCCCCAGTACTTTCACGCTCACTTTTTGCCTCTTCTCCACTTCGTTTCTCGCCGGCACACCTGCGCAGTATTTCCAAATGTCATCTTAATACAGAGTAAACCCGAAATCCGAAGCACGAAATCCGAAACAATATCTAATGACCAAAATTCTAAATTCAAAACAAGAACTTCAAATCATCGCAACCGATTGTCCGAAAATCGATATACCCTCTTAGATTCTCCAGACGTTTGGAACATTTGGTAATTCGAATTTCGGATTTGTTCAGTATTTCGATATTCGATATTCGGATTTGTGATGCGACAGCATCAAGATCCAAGTCTCGGATCACTTCCTGTGTCGCCACAGTCGGGTATATAACAGGTAACATTCACGAATTCGCACTTCTCGTTGCAAGATGGACAGGTTTCCGGTGGTGCATCGGTATCCAATGTGTACCCACACTTCGTACATTTCCAGGAATTTTGCATGCTTTCACCTCCTCTTTTTTCATCCTATAATTGAAAGTTTTCGTCCAATACTATGCGGACTCACACAATGCTTTGACCTTTTCTGCTACCCGAAGTCCGAGATCAAAGCACTTGTTCAGGGAATCACCGTCTGGGACAAACTTGATCCGCAAGCCTTCGTCCACCAGATCGATCTTCATCTCTTCCAGCATTCCTCGCACCTGGCCCACAGCCTCACCACTCCAGCCATAGGAGCCGAATGCTGCACCCACCAGGTTCTTTGGCTTCAATCCTTTGAGGTAAACCAACAAGTCGGCAACCGTCGGATACATGTTATTGTTCAGTGTGGGAGAGCCTACCACCACTGCTCCTGCATCTAGGATTTCAGTGGCGACATTACTGCGGTGATTAGATTTGAGCGGCATTAGCTTTGGCTGCGCGCCCCCTGCCAGCAAGCCCTCGGCAATGGCCTCTGCCATTTTAGCTGTGCTAAACCACATGGTGTCGAAGACAACTACCGCTTTATTCGTAGGTTTCTGCTGGGCCCATTTGGAGTACCAGCCGATAATCTTGTCGAGATCCTTCCTCCATATGGGGCCGTGGTCACAGGCAATAATATCGATTTGGATACCAAGCTCGCCGACCTTTTCCAGAAGCTTTGTCACCAGCGCAGAGAAAGGGAGCAAAATATTGGCATAATATTTTTCGCCTTCATACTCCAGGATGGATTCATCGATCTCATCAGCGAACCTCTCACTAGTGGCGAGGTGCATGCCAAAGGCATCCTGTGAAAAGAGCAACTTTTCTTCAGGTAGGTAACTGAACATATTGTCGGGCCAGTGGAGCATGCGAGTCTCGAGGAAGGTCAAGCTCAGGTTGCCGAGACTGAGACTCTCACCATTTTTGACCGCCACAATCTCTCGATCCAGGTGGAAGTGTTCCTTGAGTGCTTTACTGCCCATGGCAGAAGCAAACACCTTTTCCGGCTGTACCACGTCTATAACATCAACTAGAGAGCCGGAGTGATCCATTTCCGCGTGATTGGAGACAATATAGTCGATTTCCTTTGGATCCACCACCGAACCGATTCGGGCTAGAAGCTCGTGTAGAAAAGGAGGCTTGACCGTGTCAATCAAGGTAATCTTGTCTGCCATTACCAGAAAGGCATTGTATGTGGTCCCCCGCTCAGTGAGATAACCGTGGAAATCACGGATTCCCCAGTCAATTGCTCCCACCCAGTAGACGTTATCGGTTACTTTAATGGCTTTGAAAGGTTTGTACATCAGATCCTCCTCCACACAGTAGCTTTATCTATTTCCGTTTGTCACGGGGACTTCCACCATGGACAAAAGTATACACTCCAATCCAATCCCGGGATCAAACTACTCGTACGCAATTACTCGAATAACCCCTATGGTGGCACCTTTATCATCGGTAGTACAAGTATCGCTTACAGAAACTATCTTATTAATATTGTTATCTTTTATGAATTGGTTTACCTTCTCATCCAGATCGTACAATTCTTTCATGGTATGGAATATCTTCAATTCTGTGGCGAACGTTTTAACCTTTACCATTCTTAACCCCCTACATTCATCTATTTCTCTTGGGGACGGGGCTTCTCCCCGCCCGCAAACTTCTCTCTCGCCTCCGCCAATTTCTGCCTGCCTAAGCGAATTTTTCCAGAATTTTCTTGAGTTCCGCCAGGTTCGTATCCTGACCAACCAACGGACCATGTCGCAGAACAGAAAATCTTTTTTCAAAGCTGGTCCTTTGGTTACGGTAAATAATCCCGAGAGGGATTTTATCTCCCCACTCCATAGCCATCTGCATTGCAGCTTGCCAATCGGTGGCATCGTATTCACCCGGTAAAGTATAACAGCGCTTCTTGTACCAGGCGAAAGTGTTGACCTTGTTGAAGGAAACACATGGTTGCAACACATCGATGAGGGCAAAACCCTCATGGGCGATTGCTTGTTCAATGAGTCCAGCAAGGTGGTCAATCATTCCAGAAAAACCACGGGCCACAAAGCTTGCCTGCATGGCCACCGCAACCGCAATCGGGTTGAAAGGTGCCGAGGCCACACCCTCGGGCTGAGCCTTGGTAACAAAACCTTCCATGGTTGTGGGACTGGCCTGGCCCTTGGTGAGACCGTAAATCTGATTATTGTGCACAATCAATGTCAGGTCTATGTTTCGTCGGATGGCAGCAAGAAAGTGGTTACCACCTTCACCATAGTTGCAGCCGTCTCCGCTTTCGACAATGATTCGAAGATCTGGATTTGCCAGTTTGGCTCCGGTGGCCACTGGGAGAGCTCGGCCGTGCAGTCCATTAAACACGTTGGCATTAAGGTAGTGGGGTGCTTTTGCAGCCTGACCAATGCCAGATACCAACAAAACCTGATGCGGCTCCAGTTCGCTTGCAACCAGGCCACTCTTTACTGCGTCAAGAATGGAAAAGTTCCCGCAACCAGGACACCAAGCAGTTTCATATTGGCCATAATCTTCAATAGTGACCACTTATTCCCCCTATATTCGTCAGTACGGTGAAACAACGAAACTAAATCTAGGAATCGGGGCTGTCCGACAATGTCATTCTGAGGCGTGAGCCGAAGAATCTCGAAGGCGTAAGTATCTAGGTTTATGAGATTCTTCGCTTCGCTCAGAATAACAACTAGGCGCCTTGGAGGGTTGTCGGACAGCCTCAATTAAGGGATTTAGGAATTTATCCATATGCAATATTACCATTCCTATAACCTGTTGCCTCTTTATAGCTCGACTTAATCCCGAGATTTTCCAATGCCCTAATCCCAGGATTTCTCAATCCCTCAATTCCCTTATTATGTACTCCGGTGTAATGGGCAGACCATCATAGCGAAGCACCCGGCTGTGAACGGCAAAACCGGTTTCCCTCCTGATAAGACGTGCCAGTTGGCCATAGACATTGCCCTCTATACAGACCACCTTTGCGGCGTTTTCCAGGTGTTCCAGGAATAGATCCGGGACCAAAGGCCAGACTTGTGAGAAATGCAAGGTACCCACTCTAGTGGTTTCATTGCGCAATTGGTCTGCAGCCTCTAGAACCGCTCCCCTGCTTGAACCCCATGTAACCAGGAGTAGATCTGGCCGCTCGTCACCCTGGAATTCAGGAGGAACCACCTCCTCCATAATCCCTTGCTCTTTCCTTAATCGCTTTGCAACCATGAGGTTGCGCACATTCAGGTCTTCGGTGAGATGGCCATCCACGAGATGTTCATCACCGCCGGCGACCACGAGATGTTTGGTCATGCCGGGAAGAAGTCGAGGCGAAACACCGCTTGGAGTGATAGCATATCGACTGTACGGCAAAGAAGAAGCGTCTGTTTCTATCCCCGGATCAATCGGCTCCAAGTTGTCAAGATCGAAAGGTGTAACAGCACGGGAGGAGTCGGCGAGAAACTGGTCGGTGAGGAGAAAGACAGGGCCCTGAAACTTGGCCGCCACTTCAAATGATTTGCGCGTGAGCCAGAAGCATTCTTCAACTGTTCCGGGAGTGAAGATCGCCCGGGGAAATTCGCCGTGACCGGCGTACAAAACGAGCTCCAAGTCTGCCTGCTCGGTGCGAGTCGGTAGTCCGGTAGCCGGCCCCGGCCTTTGCGCCACCACAATCAACACCGGCGTCTCGCTCATACCCGCCAGACTAACCGCCTCAGTCATGAGGGCAAAACCACCGCCGGAGGTGGCAGTCATGCTTGGCGCCCCAGCAAAGGAAGCCCCAATGGCCATGTTGATAGCGGCAATCTCATCCTCGGCCTGCTCCACCACCAAACCCATGCGCCCGGCCTGAGCTGTCAAATTGAGGACAATAGAGGTGGCTGGGGTCATGGGATAAAAGGAGCAAAATTTCACCCCTGCAGAGAGTGCACCCATTGCGATGGCCTCATTGCCGTTCATCACCATGCGCTGGATTGGTTTAGCCACGGGGGGGAGTTTTTCAAAAGCAACGGTTTGTTGGTCGCACCAGTCAAAAGCGGTGGTCAATATCTGTCTGTTCTTCTCGGCCATCTCATGGTCTTTCTTCCCAAAAAAATCATCTAAGCTTCTGGCCACCAACGGTTGATCAAGACCAAGCAGAACACTCACAACGCCTAGCGCCACCACATTGGCAAATCTTGTCTCTACCAACTGCTGGTACGGGACCAGGAGACAACCATCAGTCTCAGTTCCATGGGCCTCATCAGCGACAATGAGCCCACCATCAGCAACTTCTGCTTTATGAAGAGTCACTGTTTCTGCATTCATGGCAATCAGGAGGTCCACCGACTCCCGTGGAGCGACGACGGCTTCCCTGCTAACCCGGATGGCGAAGGTGTTGTGACCACCTCGAATGCGTGACTGGTAGCTCTGGGTTACAAGGATAGAGTAGCCAGCGTGGACCAGACTCTTGGCAAGCAGATCTCCAAGGGTTACGAGCCCTTGCCCTGCCTCGCCCCCAATGAGCAAGGTGAGATCGGTTTTCTCCATGCTCTCGCCCTTTCACCTGACGTTTGAGCTCAAAGCAGCAATCTCTCTAATCAAAAATCCGACATGACCCATTTCCTCTCCCCCGACCGGGGGAGAGGCTTTGTCCTGTTCAATTAAAGGTGGAGTGTATCCCCCACCTTTATTATCAGTGAGTTGAGTTACGCTTTCCACAAACCGTGCAGGTTGCAGTATTCCCTGGCTGTTACCTGATCAGCGTCGACGCAAAAAGTGGCCTCCGGAGCTTCGCCCGGTTTCAAAAACTGACGGTAGGCCTTGCCGCCGACGATGACCTCGACCCACTCAATATAGTGTTTCTCTTCCATGGGGTGCGCCACTTCGCCCACCTTCACCTTGAAGCCATCAGCAGTTTTCTCGATCACCGGCACATGTTTTTCCTTGGCCGCATCAACGGTGTTCTCAATAAAAAGTTTCATGGCCTCCCCGCAGCAGACGAGCTCTCCGCCGCCGCCATGCAAGACTTCTACGATGTTACCGCATGCATCACACTTGTAAACCTCCAACTGCTCAGCCATTACTAATCCTCCTTTTCGCTATTTTTTCTTTAGTTTTTCTTCTATAGATGTTTCGCTGTTCACAGCGAGCATCATCCTCAACCAGTCATATATTTCCTGTATGTTTTTCGCCATATACCAGCGGCCATTGTCGAATACACCGTAGTCGGTACCAAGCATGGCTGACGACATCCGGGTCGAGTTGGCAAAAAACAACCAGTGCTCCATCCATTTCTTTTCGATGGCCTCATTAAAGATCGAGTCATTCTGAGCCAACCCCTTGGCCGCTCCCGTTTCCCAAGCCTTGAGCATCAACTCGGTGGCGGTCACAGTCATCTCATTGGTGGTTCTAATGTTATTTTCAAATCGGGCCCAGTGCCCATCCACCCATTGCTGACTATGGCAACTGAGACAAACTTTCTGCAAAATCTTACGCCGCTTTTGTTGTTCGTTGTTATCGATCAAGTATGTGGAGGCGGGCTCCCCATTGAGATCAGTGGGAAGAGGAAGACCGGCTTTGCTCTTGATCACACTGGTGTCAGGAGATTTGGGGTGGGCATGGGCATAAATCAGACCAAAAATCCTCCAGGGAAGGCGATTGTTCATTTGATGAGTCCTCTCCGCTACGATATCGCCCTCTGGAGTGACAACCAGGCTGACATGGCAGGTGGCACAGGTAGGTGCAGTGAAATCTTCGCCCACTGTCCAGGGAACTTCCTCGAAATTCCACTTTTTGCCGATGGATGAATAGATATTTCCGTGTTTGCTGACCTGATATATCTTATATATGGGAACATCCGGGCCCTTATGGCACTGGGAACAAGTATGAGGTTTTCTGGCCATTTCAATGGAGAATCTATGCCCGGTGTGACATGATGAGCATGAACCCTTGCTGCCATCGGGGTTTATACGACCCACACCCACATTGGGCCACCCACTGAGAACGGGAAATTCCATCTCTCCCATAGCTGTCTCTCGGGAGTCGAAGCCTTTCACCTCGACTCTGGTACCATGACAGGAAAGACAGGAATCCTCATTTGTCTCTGGGCTTGCAGGCTTAATACTTATGTGGCCGTCATCGAAAAACTGCACCCCGTTGAGCGTCTGCACCAGATCCTGGTAAAGAGAGTTATTCAGCAGGTTCCCATAAGCATGGGACATGAGATTTTGACCATATTGTTTCTCTTCAACTGGATGGCAGGTGGCACAGTCCTCAGGGGTGACAACAATATGCACCTGATAGCCGTTGTGTTCGAAGGTGTCGCTGTGTTTTTCCGGGTTCAGGGTGTGACACTCAGCACAGCCGACTACACTTTGCACCAGGTCACTTGGAACCCACTTCGCGGAGACCCTTCTTTCCAGCTCCGGCTTTTTCAGAGATTCAAGCGGACTCACTCTGGCATGGCGGCTACTTTGCCAACCAGCAACCATCCCTGGCGCTATACTCACATGGCAGTCTAGACATTCAGAACTGGCATCGCTCAATTCCGCCGTCTTAACTTGTGAAGGCAAAAACAAAATTAGCAAGGCCACAAGAGGTAAGAGTCGCATGATTCCCTTCTCCCTAGTATTATGGGCTTTCAGCATTCAGCGGTCAGTTTAATATGTTGTATTTACATGTATTTTGCTGATGGCTGAGTGCTGAGGTTTTGGAATAATGAGGTTTTAGAGAATATAGATGGAGTGATGGAAGTAATAAGGGAGAACTGCTTGAAGTGAATGTTCACCCCCACCCTTACCCTCCCCCGTCAAGGGGGAGGGAAGTGGTTGTTATCACTAATATTTCCCCTCCCCTGGCGGGAGGGGATAAAGGGGAGGGGGAGTGATTTGTGGGGTTTCTGGACGAACATTACAGGATCTTCCTCGATAATGGCACAGAGTTCGCATTATGAAAAGAATTGTTGACACCATAGCCAATGACAGGGGGTCGGCTCTCGTGGTCGCCTTGCTCGTATTGGTGTTGCTTACTCTGATGGGCATTTCAGCCACCACCACCAGCACCATCGAGGTGCAGATGGCCGGCAATGAGAAATTTCACGACATGGCCTTCTATGCCGCGGAGAGTGGCTGGCAGACGTCGCTGAATTGGCTGGATCGCCAGTACCCGGGAGTTACCCAGAATCTTGGCTGGGACTGGGATGAGGAGAACTTCGTAGTGGACAACTACAACACTCCAGACCCCATCGTACTGGCAGAAGATAACGATACCGAATATTCGGTAAAGATAGAGTTTGTGGGCACAAGGGCTGTGCCAGGATATGGTACGAATTTTCGTAGATTCAACTACAGGGTGAATTCAGTAGGGATTGGACCCGGCAACGCTCGTTCAGAAGTGAGCGTGGTTGCCGGCAAGATCTTTGATACGGAAGGCTGATAGCATGAATTTAGTCAAAAGCAAATACTTGATATTTTTCATTTTACTGGGCTTCTCCCTGATAATGGCTGGATTTGGCTTGGAGCAAGCAGGTGCGCAAGCATTGGATAACTGCCCTTATCCGCCATTTTCTTCCACAGAGACTGGTAAACCAAATATTCTCATCATCCTGGACCACTCCGGTTCCATGGGTAACTATGCCGGCTCTCGCTGGGTCACTGCTCAAACGGTGGTAAAAGATATCATTGATGATTTTCCCAATGTGCGCTTTGGTCTGATGAGGATGGACGGCGCCAACACATGGGGCAATGACAACATAAGCATTGAGAGTCCTTACATCAGACAGGGCGGCAAGCTCTTGAAAGCCGTTGGCACCCCGGGGGATGAAATAAAAGCGTATATCGACAACTGGGGAGATGAGAGTAACAACCCCCAGACCTGGACCACGTTGGCTGAGACCCTGGCGGCGGCCGGCCAGTACTTTGCCACGGTGGCGGTGGGGGGCTCCCACACTGGCAGCAATGATTCCTCGGTTCTCAGTGACAGCAATGCTGATTTTGTCACCGATGGGATTCAGGTTGGCGATGTCATTTTCAACACCACGGATGGCTCCTACGGCAAGGTAACCGGGGCCAGCGCAACTACCATAACCGCCACTTTGACCGGCGGCAGCGACAACGATTGGGACACCGACGATACTTATACCACCCCGAAAAAAGCCGGGAAAGGTCCCGCGGGCTTTGGAGCTTACTATAAACCCTACCACCCGG
>PPDG01000314.1 GCA_002899795.1 Desulfobacteraceae bacterium
AAAGTGGGCTACAGAGTTGATCAGGTAGGTGAGCTTATTACCATTGATATTGCCATGTATATATGGCCGCTACCACCGCTGCTCGAGATTCAAAAGCGATGGCGGCAACTATGGGGTGTTTGCCAGTGGGAGAATGAGCTAGTGTTGCTCGTGGACCTCCAATACCAACCACAAAATGAGCCAAAAGAAGGATACATTTCCAATGAGTGGACTTAAAAAAAGGATTGTTTGGAACCAGGCCATGTTGTTTGTTTATGTCGTACTCATCCTAGGGCTACCCTACCTCTGGCTTAGTGTTGACCTGGCAGACGGTCAGGTCCTTCCTTTTCTTGTGATTTATGCTCTTACAGCATTTCTCCTTCTGGGTATTTTCGTGCTCTTGCCATTGCAGTATGGTCGACCGCTGCTCTCCCTGGAGAGGACGATTTCCGCTGGCGATGAACTCGATGTGGAGGAAACCACCGCCATAGTGCAGCTGGGGGCCAGATTACCCGCTCGTTTGGCGCTGATCGTTTTTCTAGCTGGGTACGGCATTTTCTTGCTGGGAATTCTTACCATGCGGCTAAAGGCCCATTTTAATCTGGGCCAGAGTCTGCAAAGCATTTTGGCAGGCATCGTTATTTGTTTGGTCTACTCCCTTTTCACTCTCTTTACCCTGGAGGGTATCATCCTGCCGGAGATGGCCACAGCAATGGGCCGCCTGCCACAACGGGTGTCTTTGAAGGGGATGAGTCTTTCCCAGAAGCTTTGGGTCACCTGTGGTTCACTGGTACTTATCGCTGTACTTTTTGTCAGTTCAATTAGCTTTATAGAGAGCGAAAAAGCATTGGAAAGGCAGGCAGTGGAAGTGCAGCGCGTCCAGCTTGGCCTTGCCACCAGCACGCACAACTGGGGAGATCTGGCTCATCGAGGGAAAGGCGACGCGCTCGTGGAGGCAGTGGAAAAGTTAGATCTTGGTGAGGCCACCTCAACCTATTTCTTGACCAGTGGTGGATCCGTGCTGGCAAGCAGTCCCCATGGATTTAAGCCCTTACTCTCGGCTGGGCTTCTGGCAGAGCTGGAGCGTACACCCTTTGGTACGTATGTGGATAAACTGCAGGGCAAAATCTACGCTTTCCAGAAACCGGAAAAGGCGAATGGCTTTTTGGTGAGCGAGGTTGACCGCAGCCAATTCTTCGTTCCCCTGCGGCACATTGTCTGGATCACCAGCCTTGTTTGTTTGGTAACTCTCTTTATTGGTTTCTACCTTTCGTACATTCTTGCCAACAGTTTTACCAGGCCCCTGGATAAATTGGGACGGTATGCCCGACAGATTTCTGCCGGTGAGATCTCGGAAAAGGTTATTTTGGCCTCCGGTGACGAGGTGGGGGCGTTAGCTGAGGCCTTCGACTCTATGCACCAGAACTTCACTCTTTTGGCCGAACAAGCACAGAAAATCGCTAGTGGAGATCTCAGCCAGCAGGTGACTTTTCCCGGTCCCTTTGGTGAGGCCATCAATGCCATGGTAACTAATTTGCGGGAAATGACCGGACAGAGCCAGGAGGCGGCGTCACGCATAGGCAACGCCTCCAGCGAAATTGTGGCTTCAGCTCAACAACAGGCCAGCGGGGCGGCCCAGCAGGCAGCATCGGTGAGTGAGACCACCGCAACGATGGAAGAGCTTAGCACCACTGCTCGACAGATTGCCGAGAACAGCAACGCCGTCACAGCAGTGGCAGATGAGACGTTGAAAAGCGCCGAGGATGGGCAGGGGTTCATGGAAGAAAGCACAAAAAGCATGGTCCTGATTCGGAGCAAAACCGAGGAGAGCGCTGAAAAGATTCTTAGGCTCGGCCAGAGGAGTCAACAAATTGGCGAGATAATTGACATCATTAATGAAATAGCCATTGAAACCAAAATGCTCTCCCTTAATGCAGCCATCGAGGCAGCCAAGGAAGGCGAGGCGGGGAAGGGCTTCTCCGTAGTCGCCGGGGAGATTCGGCGGTTGGCTGAGGATGTGGTGAAATCAACCGGTACTATCAGGGACGTACTTCTGGAGATTCAGTCTGCTGCCAATGCTTCGGTTCTGGCTTCTGAGGAGAATGTCAAAGGTGTTGAAGAAGGGGAAACACGGTTGAATCAGGTGCGGGACGCCCTCGAAAATATTATTGCCATGGCTGAGCAGACCGCGGAGTCTGCGCGGCAAATCTCAGTTGCCACAAATCAACAGAAAGAGGCCAGCGAACAAGTGGTAAATACCATGAGGGAAATCTCTAAAGTGGCGCAGCAAACGGCAGCAGCCTCAAAAAGTTCCATATCTTCAGCCAGTGACCTCAACCGACTCTCGGAGGAACTTCGAGCCCGGGTAAGCCAGTTTAAGATAGAGTGAATGTCTAAAGTGCCTAAAATAAATAGTTGCGAAAACTTATTTCATGATTGACCTATAAGCAACAAATGACCAGTGACCCATTCCTTGAGCCAAGCTCATGACTGAAGATACCGATCTGTTTTCCACCCTAAAAGATGATTATCGGGAAGCCCTCGAGCATTTCAACGACGCTTTACTGCGGTTGGAAAATGAACCAGAGGATCGAGACTCCATAGAGAGGGCCAGCAGACAACTGCACAATATCAAAGGCTTTGCCAACCGGATGAGGGCTCCAAAGCTTGGGCAACTGGCCCACATTTTTGAAGATGTTCTGGTAGCAGTAAACGAGTACCGCTTACCTTTTGGCGAAACTCTTGCCAACCTCCTCTTCAACGGAATGGATCTGTTTGTACAATACCTCCGAACGAGAGATGTCCCTTCCGACAAGGTAGCCGAACTGGTGGAGGAAGTCGAACTCTTGCTGTTCGCCGCCATGGAGCATGAAACCGCTGCCAAGGATATGGAGCCGCTCCTGCCGGACTTTATCGCAGCTGCTCTCGACAATGTGGAAGCAATCAATCGAGGGCTGTCCACCCTAGAAAAAGAACCCGCCAATAAAGAATCTTTGCAGGAAGTCTATCGTAATGCCCACAGTCTGAAAGGGTCGGCGATGACCATGGGATTCGAGCGCATGGGAAAGCTGGCTCATTCTATGGAAGACGTCCTTCGCGCTCTACAGAAGAACCAGCTCCCGGTAACCCCGGAAGCCTGCGATGCTCTCTTTGAGACCAATGACGCCCTCAGCGTGATGTTGGATACCTTGGGGGCGAGCAAGCGGATTAGGGTGGACGCGGAAAGCACCATGGCACGGCTGGCCAGTTTAATACCGGAACTCAAGCTCGAAGATGATACCATGTTGGCGGAACCGGTTCGAACCGTCATTGAATCGGCTCTAGTTAGCGAGACCAGAGTTCCGGCCGTGGATACCGTACGGGTACCAACAACAAAATTGGACGAACTAGTAAACCTTTCAGGCGAGGCGGCTATTGCCCAAATCCATCTAGCCAATGAAATCGATGCTCTGGTGCGCATTCGCGATCGGTGGCAGCGGTTGCAGCTCCATGAAACCGTCCCCCTCCATCTGGATGATCCTGAGATGGATAGTAAAGCCAGCCTGGTTACCCAGCTCTTGGAGCTTGGCAATACTATGGAAGAGACGAGCCGTCGGTTGCAGGAGGCTGCGGAAAATACAGGGCGTCACATTGAGAGCCTTCAGCATCGCAGCATGGAAATTCGCATGCTGCCGTTGGCACTGGTATTGAATACCTTGCCCAGGGCAGTACGCGATCTCAGCCGACAATTCGGCAAAAAAGTTAATTTCAAGGTGGAAGGAGAGCGAACAACTATTGACAAGCGCATTCTAGAGCAAATCGGTGACCCTCTTGTCCACTTGCTGAGGAACGCTCTGGACCATGGCATTGAGACGCCCAAAGCTCGACGTAAATCTGGCAAAACGGAGACGGGAACCATCAAACTGGAGGCAAGACAAGAAGGTGGTAAAGTGCTGATAATCCTCAAGGATGACGGCCAGGGCATCGATCCTTTGCGGCTGAAGGAAGCGGCTATAGACAAGGGACTTGTGGAGGAACACGATGTAGCAGAGTGGACCCAGGCCCAGCTTCTGGACCTCATTTTTTTGCCCGGATTCAGCACAAGTGGAATGGTCACTGATGTTTCGGGACGTGGGGTGGGGCTGGATGTGGTGCGCGCCAACGTGGAAAGACTGAAGGGGCAGGTGGAGGTGACTTCCGAATTGGGCAAAAGGACCAGGTTCACTATATCCCTGCCGCTCTCCCTGGCCACTGTGCACGCGCTCAAGGTCCAGTGTGCTGGTGAAATCCTAGCCATTCCCACTTTTTCGGTGGCTAAAACTTTTCAAGTTCCGGCTCTGGAGATCAAATCCATCCAGGGGCGTCAAGCGATAGTGCACCAGGAAGAAATCCTACCAGTGCGAAGTCTTGCTGCCACTTTGGGATGGAGCGAACGGAATGGCGGTCCATTATTAGAAGGGAAGGCTTTGGTTGTGGTCCTCCAGGCTGGAGAGCGGAAAGTCGGCTTTCTCGTTGAGGATATCTTAGGGGAGCGAGAGATTGTTACAAAAGATCTGGGTAGCCACCTGAAAAAAGTAGACTACGTGGCAGGTGCCACTATCCTTGGCTCGGGGGAGGTGGCACTCATCCTTGATGTGCCGCAGCTGCTTTGGCGCAAGCAGCTTGAGATGAGATTGACAAGGGAACAAGCAACGGAAGAGACCGTCAGAGCGGCGGGCGGCCACATTATTCTGGTGGTGGAAGATCAGGTGGTGACGCGCCAGATGGAAAAGAGCATCCTGGAAGCGGCTGGCTATCAGGTGGTCACTGCGGAAAATGGTCTGGATGCATTAAACAAACTGGGACGGCATAGGTTTGATCTGGTAGTTACCGATATTCTCATGCCGAAAATGGACGGTTTTACTCTTACCAGAGAAATTAGAGGTAATGAGCGGACGAAGAGTCTTCCCGTGGTAATCGTATCCTCCATGGAGAGTGAAACGGACAAGCGGCGGGGGCTGGAGGTTGGAGCAGACGCGTATTTGGTCAAAAGCAGCTTCGACCAAAAACATCTAATTGAAGCCATAGAAACTTTGTTGGGACAAAGGAGTGGGTAGTACGGAGTTTGGTTGTTCACCACAAAGTGCACAAAGATCACAAAGGAAGTTTCCATGATAATATGAAAGTCTTTGTGCTCTTCGTGTTCTTTGTGGTTCTTTTCGTGGTTGCGAATCTGATCAAGATTGATTCTGAGCAAAAGACTGATGACATCAGATAACAAAATTGAGAAGGCAGACTCCCTTGAGGCCAGTGATCCAATCAGGGTGCTTATCGTCGATGATGTAAAGAGCGCCCGGGATCTGCTTGAAGAAATCCTAGCCACGGATCCTCGGTTTCAGGTGGTGGGGAGGGTCGCGGATGGTGTGGAGGCTGTGGCTGTGGCCTTACAACTTCGACCCGACCTGGTTACCATGGATATCAGACTTCCCGGGATCGACGGCTTTGAGGCGGTGGAGAGGATTTTGGCCAAGTTGCCGGTCCCCATAGTCATGATCACAGCATCCATGGGCAACCAGGAGGAGAAACTTTTTCGGGCTTTTAGCTCTGGGGCGCTGGACGTCCTTGACAAGCAAGAGCTGTACCTCTGGCGGACCCGACCGGAGATAAGGAATAGCTTCCTTCGCAGAATGCGAGCCCTGGCCTCCACTCGGGTGAGGCAAGCTGTGGGTAGCATTACGGCTGAACCTGAAGCGTTGGTGACAGTGGCGCCAACTCAAATTGGACCAGTTAAGCCCCCTCTTGTGGTTGCAATTGCGGCTTCCACCGGAGGCCCCACCGCTCTCATGAGGCTGTTCAAACGAATGCCCAGAGAGGTAAATGCCGCTTTCGTTGTCGTCCAGCATATGAGTCTTGGCTTCCTGGATGGCCTAGTCCGCTGGCTAGATGACGAAGTGGGACTGAAGGTAAAGAAAGCCCAAGAAGGAGACCTGCTGGAGCCCGGTGTAGTGCTGATAGCCCCTGGGGACCACCACATGATGGTTACCGACGTGGGTACTGTGCGCTTGAACAGGTCCTTGCCGATTAACGGCCACCGACCATCGGCAGAACTACTTTTTGATTCAGTGGCGAACCATTATAGGAACAGAGGGACTGGAGTCATTCTTACCGGGATGGGTTCAGATGGGGCGGAAGGGTTGAAGAGTCTTCGGGTGGGTGGTGGACATACCATCGCTCAAGATGAGCAGTCCAGCATCATTTTTGGCATGCCCCGGTCAGCCATTGAACTTGATGCGGCCGAGATGATTCTGCCGCTGGAAGAGATAGGACCTCAAATCATGAAGTGGGTTTCTGAACAGCATTCCTCCAGTAACCATTGAGGCGAAAAGAGTGGTGGAATTAGAACTCAGTGATAAAGAATTCAAAAGTTTTCGGGATCTCATTGCAGAGCGCGCTGGGATTTACTTCGAACCTAGTAAGCAGGACCTCCTGAGAACGAATCTACTCCAGAGGATGGAAGATTGTGGTCTAAGCAATTTTGCAGACTATTTCCAACTTCTTTCTTCCCCTGCGGGTACCAAAGAGTTTGATCATCTACTCAACCTGATAATCATCCCAGAAACCTATTTTTTCCGTGACCAGGCCCAGTTCAGAGCTCTCGAGCACTTCATAATCCCCGAGATTCTCAAAAATGAATCTGATTCAGGATCATCACTGCGAATCTGGAGTGCCGGCTGTTCCACCGGTGAAGAGCCGTACACCATTGCCTTGATTGTGGCTGCGGGAATAGAGGGCGTGAAGTATCCGTCAGTCCAAATTCTGGCCACCGATGTGAGCAATGCTGCCCTAGAGGCGGCTCGTCGGGGAGTCTATGGGGCTCGTTCCGTCCGTGATGTGCCAAAGGAGTACCTGAACCGCTTTTTCAGTAAGAAAAGGGATAAGTACTTCCTGGACGAGTCAATAAAGCAGATGGTGGAATTTAGCTACTTCAACCTGGTGACCGAGCCGTATCCCCTCCTTGAGATGTCGGGCTGGGACATCATTTTCTGCCGCAATGTAACCATATACTTCCAGCCTGAATCCACTAAGAAAGTCATTCATAATTTTTACCAGAGCTTACGGCAGGGTGGTTACCTTATTGCCGGCTATTCTGAAAGCCTGCGCTATCTTTCAGATGAATTCACCACCGTTCAGGTGGGAGGGACCTTTGTTTACAAGAAAGAACCCCAGGATAAAAGGCCCAAAAAGAAAGCTCGGCGAACCAGGCGCAACCGGAGCCGACAACGCACCCCTACCAGTGGTCGCAGCCGACGGTTGGAGGCTCTTCCTGATCGAAAGGTAGCTGAGATCCAACAGATCTGTGCCAGGGCCAAAGAGCTACTGGAAATGGGCCAACCTGAGCAAGCAGGGGATCTTCTGGCGCCCTATCTGGAGAAAAAAACGGCTTCCGAAAGTGTTCTTCTGCTGCAAGCAGAGATCTTCCTCAACCAAGGCGATCTGGAAAATGCAGTGCAGTTATGCCAAAGGATAATCAGCTGCGAACCACTCTCTGTTGCCGGCTATTATTTGCTGGGGGTGGTCTATCGGACCTGGGAAAAGGAGCGCAAAGCCATTGAAGAGTTCAAGAGAGCCTTATACCTGAAGCCCGAGCATGCCTTGGCGCGTTTCAACCTGGGAGATCTCTACAACCAGGTGGGGCAGCTTGACGAGGCAAAACTTGAATATGCCAATGTAGTGAGACTGTTAAGAGAAGTTCCCGATTCTTTTGATGAACGGCTCGCCGGCGGTTTTTCTCCGACTCTCCTCATTGATACTTGTTTAAGTAGGATCAAGGAGCTTAGTAATAGTAAGTAAGCGGTGAGCGGCAAGGGGAAGAACTGAGAACATTGGGGCGAACGGCGTAATGCACAAGGAGAAGGATTGAATAGACTATCAGTTCTTGCCTTAGCTCTTGTGCCTTGAGCCCTGTGCCTTAGACCTTTGGGTTATCATGGAAATCTTTGACTGGGTAAAAGATTTGAGCGTCTGGGTGATGCACTGGGCCAATACCCCGTACGGAGGGCTGGCTCTTTTTGTACTTGCCTTCTGCGAATCTTCTTTTTTCCCCATTCCTCCGGATGTTCTTCTCATAGCTTTGTGTATGGCGAATTCACCCATGTCTTTTTGGTACGCGCTCATCTGCAGCCTGGGGTCCACCCTGGGGGGTATGCTCGGCTATGGGATTGGGCGTATCGGTGGCCGGCCCCTTCTGGAGCGCTGGGTGCGGGCCGAGCGTATTCAGTTGGTGGAACGCCATTATCAGCGTTGGGATGTGTGGGCGGTGGCAGTGGCGGGATTTACTCCCATTCCCTACAAGGTGTTTACCATTAGTGCCGGCGCTTTTCTTCTTGATTTTCTTCGTTTTGTAATCGCTTCTATTCTGAGCCGCAGTGCCAGATTCTTCCTGGTGGCTGGGCTCTTTTATTTCTTTGGTTCGACCATAAATCAGTTCATCTCCCGCTATTTCAATATCCTCAGCATTCTTTTTATAGTTTTGTTAATCTTGGGATTCTGGTTCATCAAAGTAAGTTCAAAACGGGCGATGCGGAACCCCTAGCCCGGATATTTCATGAATGACTTGCTGCGACCACGGATATGGCCGTCCTTCCTGGCGTCCTCGGGTGTCGGCCCCTGCGACGTACCGTTCAGGTACGCCTCGGAACCAACACCCTGCG